>NZ_JBMNDS010000022.1:45789-117657 GCF_052543295.1 Streptomyces sp. SAS_270 | reverse complement strand
GCTCGGCCGGCTGACCCCCGTCGAATTCGAGATCGTCATGACCACACCGGCCCCCCAGGCCGCGTGATCGAACCTGTCACCCGAACCTGCATCAGACCCACATGGCGTACGAGTGGAACTGGGGCGGCAGCAAGCTGAGTTCCGGCGCGCTCGTCGACCAGGCCGTCTCCAAGGACCTGAGCACCGCTTTCGCCGACTACCAGGCCTCCCTCAAGATCCGCGCGAAGGGCTTCGGCACCCTCACGGCGCGCAACCTCGACGACTACCTGCTGCGGACCTACCTCCAGCCGTCGGCCACGATCTACCTCAAGTCCCTTTCGGACGCCGACCGTTCGACCTACCTGGCGAGCAACACGTTCATCACCTGGTCCGGCGGCAAGGCGACGTTCACGTGGGCCGACTTCCTCACCCACGTCGGGGCACGGAAGAAGGACACGCCCGCGTTCGACGCCTTCGACCTCTCCGCGGGCGAGAACAACGAGTTCGGCACCGGCACCACCCAGAACCGTCACTTCACGCTGTACAGCCTGCGGCACGAGAGCGGAAACAGCGCACGCCTGGACAGCGATCTGCCCGAGAAGCTCCACCTGATGAACCCGATGCCCTTCATCAAGCAGCACAACCCCGGTCGCTCCAAGCACTGGTGGATCCGTGTCGGCACCAAGGACAGCGACACCTCGCTCTCGGTCGTCGGCAACCTCGCCGCGAGCCTGGAGCAGCTGGGCGACGACGTCGACACCCGCTACTACTGGGACGAGGGCCACGGGTCGAACATCGACGCCGCGGACTTCATCACCTGGATCGGCAAGGTGACGGGCTACAGCAAGTAGCCCCACCGCCACAGCACTTCGCACCCATGGACGCGGTGTCCGTCCCGTCATACCGGACATCGCAGGCCGCGGCGCCGAGCCCCTCCCGTCTCAGTCAGCGCGGGCTCGGTTCCGCGGCCTACACCTGTGGTGCGATGGCGGGCCGGAGCGGCCGCTGCGCCGATGGCCGACACGTGCGGCCCGGCGCGCTCCGGTCCTACGCGCTCGCCCGAGGGTGAGGATGGTCGTCATGACCGACAAACTCACCGTGAGCGTCCTGGGCACCGGCATCATGGGGGCCGCGATGGCCCGTAACCTCGCCCGTGCGGGACACACCGTCCGGGCATGGAACCGCACTCGCTCCAAGGCCGAACCGCTGACCGCCGACGGCGTACAGGTCGCGGACACCCCCGCCGAGGCCGTGCGGGGCGCCGACGTCGTCCTCACCGTGCTTCACGACGGCGCCGCCGCCCTGGAGGCGATGCGCCAGGCCACCCCCGCCCTGCGCCCCGGCAGCGCCTGGGTGCAGTCGACGACGGCCGGGATCGAGGCGCTCGGCATGCTGGCCCGCTTCGCCCGTGACCACGAACTGGCCTTCTTCGACGCCCCCGTGCTCGGCACCCGGCAGCCTGCCGAGGCCGGGCAACTGGTCGTGCTGGCGGCAGGGCCCAGCCGGGACCGCGACGCCGTGACGCCCGTCTTCGACGCCGTCGGCGCCCGCACGGTGTGGACCGGCGAGGACGGAGCACAGGGCAGCGCCACCCGCCTCAAGCTGGTGGCCAACAGCTGGGTCCTGACCGTCACGCACGGCGCAGCGGAAGCGCTGGCGCTCGCCGAGGGCCTCGGCGTGGACCCGCAGGGCTTCTTCGACATCATCGACGGCGGCCCGCTCGACATGGGCTATCTGCGCGCCAAGGCCGGGCTGATCCTCGACGGCCGCCTGACTCCGCCGAGTTTCGCGGTGACCACCGCCGAGAAGGACGCCCGTCTGATCGTCGAGGCGGGGGAGCGGCACGGCGTCCGCCTCGACGTGGCCGCGGCCGGCGCCGAACGCTTCCGCCGCGCCGCGGCCCAGGGCCACGGCGGGGAGGACATGGCCGCCTCCTACTTCGCCAGCTTCGACGAGCCCGAGGGGTCCTGAGCGTCGCCGCACCCGTGCGACGACCAGGCAGGTCAACATGGAGAACAAAATTGTTGACAATCCTGTTGGCCTAGATTTAGGTTCGACAGGCACTCACTCAGGGAGGGCGCAATGCCGAAGGAAGCCCGTCCAGGCACCGGAGAGCAGGCCAAGCAGCACGCGCTCGCGCAGCTGCGGCAGGCGATTCTGCGCGGGGACATGGCACCGGCGCAGCGGCTGGTGGAGAACGAACTCGCCGAGCAGTTCGGTGTGACACGGGCCAGCGTCCGGGCGGCGTTGATCGAGCTGGAGTCGGAAGGGCTGGTCGAGCGGATCCTTAACCGCGGTTCGCGGGTGCGGGTGGTGACCGTCGAGGAAGCGGTGGCCATCACCGAGTGCCGCATGGTCCTCGAAGGCCTGTGTTCGGCCAAGGCGGCCGTCTCGGCCAGTGACGAGCAGCTGACCGAGCTGGTCGACCTGGGCGCGGCGATGTCCAAGGCCGTCGCCGACGGCGAGCCCTTGACGTACTCCGATCTCAATCACGAACTGCACTCCCGGATCCGGGAGTTCTCCGGCCAGGCCGTGGCCGTGGAACTGCTGGAGCGGCTCAACGCCCAACTGGTGCGTCACCGGTTCCAGCTCGCGCTGAGACCAGGGCGTCCCCAGCAGTCCCTGAGCGAACACCTGGCCATGATCGAAGCGATCACGGCCCGGGACCCGCAGGCGGCCGAAGAGGCCGTCCGCGCCCACCTCGGCAGCGTGATCGAAGCGCTGCGCGACTGACAGGTCGCAGGCGGGCGCGCACCTGTCCAACGCGGCGCGTGAGCCGAGGGGGCAGGCCTGTGTCGAGCGCGCGAACGCGCGGCGGCCCGAAGGGCTGAGCACCGTGGCGCGCTCGACACAGGCTCTGGCTCCCCGGAGGCGAATCGCGCCCCAAAAACGGAGAGTTCAGCAATGACGCATGGCAACGCGCCCGCCAACCCACGCTCGACACTCGTCGTCACCGCACACGCCGGGGACTTCGTGTGGCGGGCCGGGGGAGCCATCGCCCTGGCGGCCTCCCGAGGCGAGAAGGTTACGATCGCCTGCCTGACCTTCGGCGAGCGCGGCGAGTCCGCCAAGGCCTGGCGCGAGGGCAGGAAACTGGAAGAGATCAAGGCGATACGCCGCGACGAGGCCGAACGGGCCGCAGCCACTCTCGGCGCCGAGGTCCGCTTCTACGACGCCGGCGACTACCCGCTGGTCGCCACCGCAGAGCTGACCGACCGGCTCGTCGAGGTGTACCGGGCGACCCAGCCCGACGTCGTCCTCACGCACCCCACCGAGGACCCGTACAACGGCGACCACCCGGCCGCCAACCGCATGGCGCTGGAGGCGCGCGTGCTGGCCCAGGCCATCGGCTACCCGGGCCCCGGCGAGATCATCGGCGCCCCGCCCGTCTTCTACTTCGAGCCGCACCAGCCGGAGATGAGCGGCTTCAGGCCCGAGGTGCTGCTCGACATCACCGAGGTCTGGGAGACCAAGCGCAAGGCCATGGAGTGCCTCGGCGCCCAGCAGCACCTGTGGGACTACTACACCGACCTCGCCGTCCGCCGCGGTGTCCAGCTCAAGCGCAACGCGGGCCCGAACCTGGGCCTCGCGCACAAGGCCATGGCCGAGGCGTACATGCGCCCCTACCCGCAGATCGCGAAGGAGCTGGCATGAGCGGCGTCATCGTCACCCACCCGCCGAAGGCCGACGCGAAGGACGTCGAGGCACTGGCCGCCTTCGGCGTGGCCACCGTCAGCGAGGCGCTGGGCCGCACCGGACTGCTCGGCCCGGAGATCCGCCCGATCCAGCAGGGCGTACGGGTCGCGGGCACCGCGGTCACCGTGCTCAGCTGGCCCGGCGACAACCTCATGATCCACGCGGCCGTCGAGCAGTGCGGTGAGGGCGACATCCTGGTCGTCACCACCACCTCCCCGTCCACCGACGGCATGTTCGGCGAGCTGTTCGCCACCGCGCTCCAGCGGCGCGGAGTACGCGGCGTGGTGACCAACGCCGGTATCCGTGACACCCAGGAGCTGCGCGACATGGGCTTCGCCGCGTGGTCGCGGGCCGTCTCCTCGCAGGGCACCGTGAAGGCCACCGGCGGCTCGGTCAACGTGCCGATCGCCATCGACGGCCGGCTGATCCGCCCCGGTGACGTGATCCTCGCCGACGACGACGGCGTGGTCGTCGTACCGCGCGAGCGCGCCCGAGAGACCGCCGAGGCGTCCGAGGCCCGCGAGGCCAAGGAGGCCAAGTCGCGTGCCGCCTTCCTCCAGGGCGAACTGGGCCTGGACCGCTACGGCCTGCGCGACACCCTCAAGCGGCTGGGCGTGGAGTACCGGACGTACGAGGAGTACACCCGCGAGGGAGCGGGGTCGTGACCGGCGGGCCCGGGGAACTGCGCTGCATGCTGTTGCGCGGGGGCACCTCCAAGGGCGCCTACTTCCTCGCCGAGGACCTGCCCGCCGACCCGGCCGCCCGCGACGACCTGCTGCTGCGCGTCATGGGCAGTCCGGACGACCGGCAGATCGACGGCCTGGGCGGTGCTCACCCGCTCACGAGCAAGGTGGCAGTGGTCTCGCTCTCCGCCGACCCGCAGGCCGACGTCGACTACCTCTTCCTCCAAGTCGCCGTCGACCGGCCCGAGGTGAGTGACCGTCAGAACTGCGGGAACATCCTCGCCGGCGTCGGCCCGTTCGCCGTCGAGCGCGGAATCGTTCCGGCGGGGGAGGAGCGCACCTCCGTACGCATCCGGATGGTGAACACCGGGGACTTCGCCACCGCGACCTTCCCCACTCCGGGAGGCCGGGTGGACTACACGGGGGATGCCGAGATCTCCGGTGTGCCGGGTACGGGCGCCCCCGTGGTGATCGAGTTCCCGGCCGGCACCGGTGCGCTGCTGCCCACCGGCAACGCCCGTGACGAGGTCGACGGCGTCCCGGTGACCTGTGTGGACAACGGCATGCCGACCGTGCTCATCGCGGCCGCCTCCCTCAAGGTCACCGGTTACGAGAAACCGAAGGACCTGGAGGGGGACCTCGCACTCGCCGACCGGCTGCACGGGATCCGGCTCCGCGCGGGCCGCCTCATGGGCCTCGGCGACGTGTCGGATACCACCGTGCCCAAGCTGACCCTGCTCGCCGCTCCCCGCGAAGGGGGCGCGGTCACCACCCGCACCTTCATTCCCGTGCGCTGTCACACCTCGATCGGTGTGCTCGGCGCGGCGAGTGTGGCCGCCGGTCTGCGCGTCCGGGGCGGCGTCGGTGCGGAACTCGCGGAACTGCCCGCTCGGGGTGACCGCATGCGCATCGAACATCCCACGGGATTCATAGACATCGAAAGTAGCCTCGGCGCCACTCCCGAAGGCCTGCCCGCCGCGCGCCGCACTGCCGTGGTCCGCACGGCGCGCAAGCTCTTCGACGGCACCGTGTTCCCCAGGTCCGCCGAGACGGCACCGATCCCCGCACAACACCCAGGAGGCCACTGATGACTCCGCCGCTCGGTGACATCGCCCATATCGGCCACGCCCAGCTCTTCACCCCGGACCTGGACGCCAGCGTCGCCTTCTTCACCGACTACCTCGGCCTCACGGTCAACTGCCAGGTGGGCGACAGCGTCCACCTGAGGACCTTCGACGACTACGAGCACCACAGCCTGGTGCTCACCGCACGCGACACACCGGGCCTTGGCCGGCTCGCGCTGCGCACCTCCAGCGAGGAGGCCCTTCAGCGCCGGGTCAGGGCGGCCGAGGAGGCGGGCCGCCCCGGTCACTGGGCCGAGGACGAGCCCGGTATCGGCAAGCTGTACGTGACCACCGACCCGGACGGCCACGAACACGCCCTGTACTGGGAGAGCGAGTATTACGAGGCTCCCGGGGAACTGCGGCCCGCGCTGAAGAACCAGCCACAGGCCAAGCCCAACCGGGGCGTCGGTGTGCGCCGCCTGGACCACATCAACTTCCTCGCCGCCGATGTCCTGGCCAACGCCGAGTTCCAGCAGGATGTGCTGGGCGCCCGGCCGACCGAGCAGATCCGGCTCGACACGGGGAAGATCGCGGCACGCTGGCTGACGTACACGAACAAGTCGTACGACGTCGTCTACACCTCGGACTGGACGGGCTCCACCGGCCGCCTGCACCACATCGCCTTCGCGACCGACACCCGCGAGGACATCCTGCGCGCCGCCGACCTCGCCATCGACAGCGGCGTGTTCATCGAGACGGGCCCGCACAAGCACGCCATCCAGCAGACGTTCTTCCTCTACGTCTACGAGCCGGGCGGCAACCGCATCGAGCTGTGCAACCCGCTCACGCGGCTGGTGCTGGCCCCCGACTGGCCGCTGATCACCTGGACCGAGGAAGAGCGCAGGAAGGGGCAGGCCTGGGGCCTGCAGACGATCAAGTCCTTCCACACGCACGGCACCCCGCCCGTCGACTGAAACGAGCCATACCCGGGGTGGGCGGCACACGTCTGTGTGCCGCCCACCCCTGTTCCACCTGCGGATTCGGCCCGAATCCGGCGTCGTGGTGGGGGTGTCTTGACTGTTGCTGAGATTGTTGACAAAAGCGTTGACACTTAATGCCGCTGGTCCTTAGCGTCAGGCGCATCACCGGGCCGGTCGCACGAGCCGCGACGGCCCTTCTCCCTCATCTCCCCTCCAGGGACATGCCTCCCGGACGAGAGGACACAACGATGTCTCCCTCCCCCGCTCCCACGCGCGGCGCCAGACTGGCCGTGCTGGTCGTCGGCCTGTGCTGGCTGGTCGTCCTGTTCGACGGCCTCGACATGTTCATCTACGGCTCCGTGCTGCCGCACATGCTGGAGACCAAGGCGCTGGGCATCACCCCCGGCAAGGCCGGCGACGTCGGCTCCTGGGCCACGTTCGGCATGCTGATCGGCGCCCTGTCCTCCGGCACCGTCAGCGACTGGGTCGGCCGCAAGAAGACGATCATCGTCTCCACCGCGGTCTTCTCCCTGGCCTCCGCCGTCTGCGCCTCCGCCGCCACCCTGGACATGTTCAGCCTCGGCCGATTCCTCGCCGGACTCGGCCTCGGCGGGCTGCTGCCCAGCGCGATCACCCTGGTCACCGAGTACGCTCCGCGCGGCCGCGGCGCCCTGATCGTCGGCTCTCTGATGACCGCCCACCAGGCCGGCGGCATCGTCGCCGGCTTCGTGGCGCTCGGTACCGGCGACTGGCGCGTCTCCTTCTGGATCTGCGTGATCCCGCTCTTCGTCGGCGTCCCGCTGGCCGCCAAGTACCTGCCCGAGTCGATGGCCTTCCTGCAGGCCAAGGGCCGCGCCACCGAGGCGTTGGCCCTCGCCGACCGCTACGGCGTCGAACTGGCCGGCAAGGACGAGGAGCGCCCGGCCGCCGCCGAGCGCTGGAGTGCGCTGACTGCCCTCTTCCGCGGCGGCCTGTGGGTGCAGACCCTGCTCTTCTGGCTGGCGTCCTTCGGCGGCCTGCTGCTGGTCTACGGCGTCTCCCAGTGGCTGCCGTCGCTGATGAAGGCCAACGGCTACAACACCGGCTCCTCGATCGGCTTCGTCATCGTCATCAACCTCGGCGGCATCGTCGGCATGCTGGTCGGCGGCCGGCTCACCGACAGGTTCGGCGGCTCGCGCATCGCCGCGATCTGGTTCGGCGTCACCGCCGTCGGCATCTACACGCTCAGCGCCCACATGTCGCTGGCCCTCACCTACGCCGTGGTCTTCCTCACCGGCCTGTTCCTCTTCAGCGCCCAGGCGATGATCTACGCCACGGTGGCCGCTCGGTCCAACGCCGAGAACCGCGCCACCGCCGTGGGCTGGACCTCCGGCATGGGCCGCTTCGGCGCCGTCTTCGGCCCCTGGCTCGGCGGCCAGCTGCTCGCCACCGGCTCGACCACCGCGGGCTTCACGGCCTTCGCCATTGCAGGCGTCTTCTCGATGGTGCTCGTCAGCCTCACCGGCCTGCGCAGTCTGCCCCAGCCCCAGCAGAGCAGCACGCCGCAGCTCACCACCACCGGCTGATGTCCCGGCGGTGACTGCGGGCTGCCTCTCGCCGAGCGCGGGAGGTGCTCCACCGGACCGCGCTCCGGGCGCCACGGCCGACGACGCCGGGCGCCCGGAGCGGTCTCCTTCCTGCCGGGCCGGCCTGGCGCCGGGCAGCGGTGAAGCGCGGGCGCCAGGGGCGACCCCATGGACACGCCCGCCGCCGCACCGGAAGGATGGCGTATGCACACAGCGCCGGGTCGACCGGTCGCCGAGACCGCCCCACGCCGTCACCGAGCCGCCCGGAGGCCGCCCGCATGAGCACCCGTCCACTGCCTGTCGCCGAGCCGGCCGAGCAAGGTGTCGACGCCTCGGGCGTGCACGCCTTCCTCGACGCCGTCGAGACCGCGTCGGACATCGAACCGCACAGCCTGATGATCATGCGGCACGGGCGTCTGGTGGCCTCCGGCTGGTGGGCGCCGTACGCCCCCGAGCGCCTCCACCTCCTCTACTCGCTCAGCAAGAGCTTCACGTCCACTGCCGCCGGATTCGCCGTCGACGAGGGCCTGATACGTCTCGACGACCCCGTGATCTCGTACTTCCCCGAGTTCGAGGCCGACATCACCGACCCGCGCAGCCGGGCCATGCTGGTGCGGCACGTCGCGTCCATGGCCAGCGGTCACCTCGCCGAGACCCATGAGCGGGCGTTCCGCCGCGACCGCGAGGAACCCGTCCGCGGCTTCCTGCTGACCCCGCCCGACCAGGACCCCGGCAGCGTCTTCGCGTACAACCAGCCCGCCACGTACACCCTCGCCGCGATCGTCCAGCGGGTGACCGGCCAGTCGCTGACGGAGTACCTGCGGCCCCGGCTGTTCGACCCATTGGGCATTGGCGACGTCGCCTGGGTGGAGCGTCCGGCCGGCCGCGAGATCGGCTTCAGCGGACTGCACGCCGCCACGGACGCGGTAGCCCGGCTCGGCCAGTTCTATCTGCAGAACGGCGCCTGGGAGGGCCGGCAGCTCCTGTCCCGCGAGTGGATCGAGGAGGCCACGCGCGTCCATGTCGCCAACGACGACGGTACGGCCGAGGGGGCACTCTCCGACTGGCAGCAGGGGTACGCGTTCCAGTTCTGGAAGTCCCGGCACGGATACCGCGGCGACGGAGCCTACGGACAGCTCTGCCTCGTCCTGCCCGACCACGACGCGGTGATCGCGATGACCGCGGCCACCGGCCAGATGCAGGAGCTGCTCGACCTGGTCTGGCAGCACCTGCTGCCCGCGTTGGGGGACACGCCGCAGCCCGGCGGTCAGGACGCGGCACTGCGCGCACGCCTCGCCCGGCTCGCCCTGCCGCCGGTCGCCGCGGCGACCGCGCCTCCTGAGCGCGCCGACGCCTGGGCGGGCGCCGAGTTCGCCCCCGCGGGCGGTGTCTGCGCGGACCAGCGCTCCCTGACGGGCGTTGCGGTCACGGCGGACGACGCCGGCTGGTACGTGTCGCTCGCCGAGGGCGACACGCGATGCGACCTGCGGCTGGGAGTGCCCGGCTGGACGACCGGCGCGACACCGGCCCCCACCGCCGTGAGCGGCGGATGGACCGACCCCGACACCCTCCAGGCCGACGTACTGTTCCTGGAAACCCCGCACCGCCTGACCGTGACGTGCTCCCTCCCGCACCGCACGTTCACGGCCCGCTGGCACACCACACCCCTGCACGGCGGCCCACTGAGCTCGGTGCGGGCCCCGCTGCGCGACACAGCGCAACCGCCGCCGACGACCGCGCGGACCACCGTCTGAGAGTCCCCGCACGAAGGGACGCGCCGCGCTCAGACAGGCGGCGCGCTCGGAGCGACAGGGATGAGCAGGGCGGTGACGTTGTCCGGACCGCCCGCGCCCAGGGCGAGTTCGACGAGCGACCGCGCCTCCTCCAACAGGCCTCCGCTCCCGGATAGCGCCGGTCGGCGCCGGGCGAGCACCGCGCGCAACCCGTCGGCCTCGGGCCGATGCCGCCACAGCCCGTCCGTGCACAGCAGCATCCGGCCCGCCACCGCGGGCCGGTAGCTGCGTGCGCCGCCTGCTCCAAATGGTGCGCCGTTCCTAACCGCTGGGACAACGCCATGGCGGTCGAGGTGCTCTCGCGGCTCGCGCACAACGCCATCGTCCACGCCCAGCCCGACGGCGAGGCGAAGGCGGAGATGGCCGCCTGAGAACCGATGCGACTGTTGCCCGACGACTGGGACTACTGGTACCGGACCGGCTTCCCCACCAGGGTCAGCCACAACCGCTGGTCATGTACCGATGGACCTGTTGCAGGTGTGCCAGTGCTGGACATGTAGGGGCAGACGCCAGGGAAGGAAGTCATGCCCATCGATACCGAGGCCCAGTTCACTGACGTGTACCGGGCTCACTACGAGGACGTGCGGCGGTTCGTGCGCCGTCGTGCCGACCCGATGACCGTCGACGACATAGTGGGAGAGACGTTTCTCGCCGCCTGGCGCCGCAGACGCGAGCTGCCCGATGACCCGCGGCCATGGCTGTTCGGTGCGGCCCGCAAGCTCATGCTCAACGCGCAGCGCGGCCGCCGCCGGCAGTCCGCCCTCGTGGTACAGATCCAGCGGGCCGCCGCGGCCGACGGTCACGAGCCCATGGCCGACGCGACGATCCAGGTGGACAGCCGGATCGACCTCGTCGCCGCCTGGCGGTCGCTCGCCCCGGCCGACCAGGAAGTCCTCGCGCTGAACGTCTGGGAACAACTCGACGCCCGGGACGCCGCGAAGGTTCTTGGTTGCACCCGCGCCGCCTACGCCATGCGCCTGACCCGCGCCAAGCGACGTCTCGCCGGTCGTCTCGACCCCGCCGTCCCGGTATCGCCAGCCCTCATCCTGACGCACTGACAGGAGCCCTTCATGGACAACGACCTCCTCTCCCGTCTCGCCGAACTCGACGCCGCACCGCCGGGAGACCCCTCCGCCGCAGACCGGGAGCGCGAGGAACGGCTGCTGCGGACGGTTCTGAGCGACACCGAGCAGCCCTGCCGGTCGGCCGTCGCCGCGTTCCACCGCCCCCTCGTGCGGCGCGTGGCGTTCACTCTGGCCGGCGCCGTGGCTGCGTGCGCCGCGCTGGTGACCGTGACGAGCGGCTCGCCTGCCCCGCCCGCCCGGAGCAGCCCGAGTGGCTCCGGACCGCTGTCCTCGGCGGAAGTGGCCACCTGGACCAGCACGGCCGGCAGTCTGGATGAAGCTGCTTACAGGAAGCGTTCGTCCGCGATCTCGTGGTGCATCAGGGCAACGAAGAAGGCCTCCGGGGAAGGTGGCCCTGGCGGGATCAGCAACGCTGACGTGCGCGGAAGTGTCGTCTCCATGATCGTCACGTACTACGACCATCCGGTGTACTGCCTCACCGGTTCGCACGGCACCGGCATTGCGTCGGCCATCGATCCGGTCGCCGAGGTTCCGCCGGACGGCATCACGCTGGACACGCAAGGTGACCGCGGCAGTGGTTCAGCCCAAGTCCGCTACGTGGTCGGTTCGATGGGCCGCGACGTGAAGAAGATCACCGTGCGTGATCACGGACACACCGTCCACGCCACAGTGGAGATGATCCGAGGCTCCCTGCCGTATGGCCGGTGGACCGCCTGGTGGCCGGACAGCAAACCCAACAGCCCGCTGACCGGCACCCTCACCCTCACCTTCACCGACGGCAGGACCCGGACCATCGACGCGGCCTCACTGACGACGTAGCAACTCTGTGGCCGTCTCCAGCCGGCAACGGATCTGCTGCGACGTCCGCCGATGGGCACACTGCGCGGATGGACGGTGACGGTTCCTGGGCGCTGCAGGAGACAGCTCTGCGGCATGTGGCGGCCCTGTCGGTCGGGGGCTCACTCGATCGGAGCCGAACGGCCGGTGGGCAGGTGCGGCCCTGCGGGGGATGCTGGGTGGGAACCGGCTCACCGGGCTCGGCGTGATCGAGATCGCGCACGGCGTCCGACCGCATGTCCCTCACCGTCAACCGACCAGAACGGGGGAGAGATGGAACACCCGACGGAACACCCTGCCCAGATCGCCGAGCGTCGCAGGCTGGCCGAGGCCGACGAGTCCGGGGTGCCCTGGCGCCGCTGGGGCCCGTATCTGAGCGAGCGTCAATGGGGCACCGTCCGAGAGGACTACAGCCGCGACGGTGAAGCCTGGTCGTACTTCACCCACGACCAGGCCCGCTCCCGCGCCTACCGCTGGGGCGAGGACGGCATCGCCGGGATCAGCGACGACAAGCAGCGGCTCTGCTTCGCCCTCGCCCTGTGGAACGGGCGCGACCCGATCCTCAAGGAGCGCATGTTCGGCCTGACCAACACCGAGGGCAACCACGGCGAGGACGTCAAGGAGTACTACTTCTACCTCGACAGCACGCCCACCCACTCCTACATGAAGTTCCTCTACAAGTACCCGCAGGGCGAATTCCCCTACGGCGAACTGGTGGCCGCCAACCACGCCCGCAACCGCCGCGATCCCGAGTTCGAGCTGCTCGACACCGGCGTCTTCGACGAGGACCGCTACTTCGACGTGTTCGTCGAGTACGCGAAGGCAGGCCCCGAGGACCTGCTGATCGAGATCACCGCGCACAACCGGGGCGCCGAGGAGGCCACGCTCCACCTGCTGCCCACGCTCTGGTTCCGGCATACGTGGTCATGGGCGGGCGGCACAGCCGTACCCGGCCTGCGGGAGGCACCGGGCGCGATCCGCGCCGATCATGACGAACTGGGCACCCGCCGACTGTACTTCGCCACCGATACACCCACCATCTTCACCGAGAACGACACCAACAACGAGCGGATCTTCGGCACTCGCAACGCCGGCCCCTACGTCAAGGACGGCATCGACCGGTGCGTCGTCCACGGCGACACCACGGCCGTCAACCCCGACGGCACCGGCACCAAGGCGGCCGTCCACCACGTGCTGAGCATCCCCGGCGGTGACAGCGCCACGATCCGACTGCGTCTGACCGACACCGAACTCGCCGACCCCTGGCAGGAGTTCGGCCAGCTGCTCGACTCGCGACGCGCCGAGGCCGACACCTTCTACGACGACGTCACACCGGACGGCACGAGCGAGGACGAACAGCGTCTGGTCCGCCAGGCGCTGGCCGGCATGCTCTGGAGCAAGCAGTACTACCACTACGACATCGAACGCTGGCTGGCCGAACACGGCGTCGACCCGCTCGGCTGCGACCCCTCCGTCCGCAACAGCGCCTGGTACCACATGGTCAACGACGAGATCATGTCGATGCCGGACACCTGGGAGTACCCGTGGTTCGCGGCCTGGGACCTCGCCTTCCACTCCGTAGCCCTGTCCCTGGTCGACATCGCCTTCGCCAAATCCCAGCTGGACCTGCTGCTGCGCCGCCGGTACCTGCATCCCAACGGCCAGATCCCCGCGTACGAATGGAACTTCGGCGACGTCAACCCGCCGGTGCACGCCTGGGCCATCCTCTTCGTCTACGAACTGGAGAAGCACCGCACGGGCCGCGGCGACCGGGCCTTCCTGGAGAACTCCTTCCAGAAGCTGATGAAGAACTTCACCTGGTGGCTCAACCGCAAGGACACCGACGGCAACAACCTCTTCCAGGGTGGCTTCCTCGGCCTCGACAACATCGGCGTCTTCAACCGCAGTGCCGAACTGCCCACCGGAGGGCAACTCGACCAGGCCGACGGCACCGCATGGATGGCCCTGTACTGCCAGAACCTTCTGGAGATCGCCGTCGAACTGGCCGCCGACAACCCCGTCTACGTGGAACACGCGCAGACCCTGTTCGAGCACTTCGCGTGGATCGCGGTGGCCATGAACCGCATCGGCAAGGACAACGAAAGCCTGTGGGACGAGGAGGACGGCTTCTTCTACGACGTCCTGCGGCTGCCCGACGGCAGCACCACCCGGCTCAAGGTGCGCTCCCTGGTCGGTCTGATCCCCCTCGCCGCGACCAGCGTGGTCGGCAGCCGGCTCGACCGCCGCTTCCCCGAACTGCTCGCCGGAGCACGGGAGTTCATCGAACGGCACCCCGCGGTCGAAGCCCTCGTGCACTCCCGGGACGCCCAGGGCTCCGGCGCCGACGGACGGCACCTGTTCGCCCTGTTCGGCGAGGACAGGCTGCGCCGCATCCTGGCCCGCATGCTCGACGAGGACGAGTTCCTCGGCCCGCACGGCATCCGCTCGCTCTCCCGCCACCATGCCGCCCACCCGTACACCTTCCACCTGCACGGACAGACGTACGGCGTCGGCTATCTGCCCGCCGAGTCCGATTCGGACATGTTCGGCGGCAACTCCAACTGGCGCGGCCCGGTGTGGTTCCCGGTCAACATCCTCCTGATCCGTGCCCTGTTGAACCTCCACGCATTCCACGGCGACGCCTTCACCGTGGAATGCCCGACCGGCTCCGGACAGCAGCTGAACCTGTACGAGGTCGCCCACGAGATCTCCGACCGGCTCACCTCGACCTTTCTGCGCGGCGGCGACGGACACCGCCCCGTGCACGGCACCCGGCCCCAGTTCGCCAAGGACCCGCACTGGCAGGACCTGCTCCTGTTCTACGAGTACTTCCACGGCGACACGGGCGCCGGACTCGGCGCCGCCCACCAGACCGGCTGGACCGGCCTGGCCGCGGTCACCGCGACCCTCTTCCGCGTCGTCGGCGCGGGCGACTGGGGCGCCCTGCGCGAGGAGTCCCTGTCATGACGGCGATCCTCGAAATCAACACCATGGTCTGGCTGGGCGAGTTGAGCACCCGCTACGGGCGCCGCGTCACCCTCGGCGAGGTACCCGGCGAGGTCTGGGACGAGATTGCCCTGCCGGGCATCGACGCCGTGTGGCTGATGGGCGTCTGGCAACGCAGCCCCGCCGGACTGGCCGTCGCCCTGCGCGACGAAGCCCTCCTCGCGTCGCTCCGCCAGGCCCTGCCCGACCTCACCCCGGCCGACATCGCCGGATCCCCGTACTGCGTCCGCGACTACGTCGTCGACGAGAGCTTCGGCGGCCCGCAGGGGCTCGCCGAGGCGCGCGCCCAACTCGCCGCCCGCGGCGCCCGGTTGATCCTCGACTACGTCCCCAACCACGTCGCCCCCGACCACCCCTGGCTCACCGACCGGCCCGCCGGCCTGATCCAGGGCACCGCCGACGACCTCGCCCGGGCGCCCAGGGACTTCCACGAGGTGTCCGGCCGGATCTTCGCCTGCGGCCGCGACCCGTTCTTCCCGCCCTGGCGGGACGTGATCCAGGTGAACGCCTTCAGTGACGAACTGCGGGCCGCGGCGGTGGACACCCTGGTGGCGATCGGCGACCAGGCGGACGGCGTGCGCTGCGACATGGCGATGCTGCTGATGAACGACGTGTTCGCCAAGACCTGGGGGGAGCGGGCGGGCCCGATCCCTGACGAGGACTTCTGGCCGTACGTCATCCCGCGTGTCCGCGCACGCCACCCCGACCTCCTCTTCATCGCGGAGGCCTATTGGGATCTCGAAGCGGCGCTCCAGCAGGAGGGCTTCGACCACTGCTACGACAAGCGGCTCTACGACCGTCTGCTCCACGAGAACGCCCAGTCCGTGCGCGCACACCTGCGGGCCGACCTCTCCTATCAGCGCGGACTCGTGCGCTTCCTGGAGAACCACGACGAACCCCGCGCCGCCGCCGTAATGCCGGCCGGGCGGGAGCGCGCGGCGGCCGTGGCCGTGGCCACCCTGCCCGGCGTGACGCTCTGGCACGAGGGCCAGTTCGAAGGCCGCCGGGTACGGCCACCGGTGTTCCTCACCCGTCGCCCGGAGGAACCGGTCGACGAGCCGCTGCGCGACTTCCACCACCGCCTGATCGCGACCGGCGCCGCCGTACGGGAGGGCGACTGGAGGCTGCTGACGTGCACGGGCTGGCCCGACAACGACACGCACCGCAACCTGCTCGCCTGGAGCTGGACCACCGCCGAAACCCGCCACCTGATCGTCGTGAACTACTCCGACCTCCCCGCCCAGGGCCAGGTACCGCTGCCGTGGGCCGACCTCGGAGGCCGCCCCTGCCGGTTCACCGATCTGCTCACCGCGGACACCTACGACAGGGAGGGCGACGGACTCCTCGACCCGGGCCTGTTCGTGGCGCTGGACGCGTGGCACTGTCACGTGCTGGCCCTGGAGGGCTGAAGGCACTGATGATCGCCGTACCTTCTGCCGTGAAAAGGCGCAGACTGGAGAGAGGACGAGAACAAGGAACGAGCCGCCCGGCCGCTGGGTGCAGCGGTAGCGGCGCCGGACCACCGGCCTGACGCTCTGCCGCCCGCCTCGGCCCATGGCCGTGGGTTCGCGAGGAGTGAGAACGATGTCACAAGCGGCGGTGACGATCCCTGCGTGGCATGTCGCAGGCGACTGGTTCGACGTATGCAAGTGCGACATTCCCTGCCCCTGCTCATTCGCTCAGCCGCCGACCACCGGGGAGTGCGAGGGCATCCTGGTGTGGCACATACGCGAGGGCAATTACGGCGACGTACGACTGGACGGTTTGAACCTGGTGATGGTCGCCTCGTTCGTCGGCAACATCTGGGCGGAGCACTCGGACGCGTACGCGGCGCTGATCCTGGACGAGCGCGCCGACGACCGGCAGCGCGAAGCCATACAGATGATCTTTGGTGGTCAGGCCGGGAGCTGGCCTGCGGAGATGATGAGCATGGCCGCCATGGAGGTGCGGGGCATGGAGTTCGCGCCCATCGAGGTCGAGATCGACGAGGACCGGGCTGCCTGGCGGGCCACGGTTCCGGGGCTGGTCGAGGCCCGCGCCGAGGCGTTGAGCGGCCCGACCTCCCCCGAGGGTGTCAGGGTGCAGTCGACCGGCCTGCCTGGCTGCGAGACCGGACCCGGAGGGCTCGCGACATGGGGGCGCGCCACCACCGACCGGGCCGACGCCTTCGGCTTCTCCTGGAATCGCTCCGGCCAGTCCAGCAAGACGATCACCTTCGACTGGTCCGGGCCTGACTGACTCGTTCGGTGCGTGAGTGAACCGCACGCGTCACATGCCGCCCATCGAGGGCATCGACCCCTGCAGTCCAGGCAGCAGCCAGTCCTGGAACGGTGCCAGCACTGCCAGGACCAGGAATGCGACGCCCACGACCCGTGCGAGCAGCGGACCCCAGGACCACAGCTTCTCCACGAAGATCACCGCGGCCAGTCCGGCCATCGCCGCCACGTTCATCATGCCGAGCGGGATCAGGACGACCATCAGGCCGGCGCAGCAGCCGACGCAGTACGCACCGTGGTGGACGCCCACCCTCAGATCGCGTGCAGGCCTCGGGAAACCGGCGTAGTGCACCAGGTGACTCAGCGGGTTGCGGCAGTGCCGAAGGCAGACGTACTTGAGCGGACCGAGCTGATACAGGCCCGCGAGCAGGAACGCCGCGAAACCGAACCAGCGTCCGGCGGTCGGATGGTCGTCGACGAGCCCGCCGGTGAAGGCCAGAGCCGCGTATGCGAGCACTCCGAACGCGGTCCACACCAGCAGGTATCCGCCCACGAATTCAGCGGTGCGCGCGGCCCGGGCCCACCCGGAGGACTGTCGGCCGATCCCGCGCACCCAGGTGATGGCCACCGGCGCCATGGACGGCAGCATCATCGCCGCCATCATCGTCACCCAGAGCAGCAGGAACAGCGGCAGCGCCATTCCCATTGTGCCGGGCTCGATCCCCATGTCCTGGGCCTGCCCTATGGTGAGCGCCCACGCGGGTACCGCGATCAGGACGACCAGGAGCCAGGCGGCCGCGAGATCCCGTTTCGGCAGCAACCCTCCGCCGGCTCCGGTCGGTGCGGCCGACCGGGCGGGTGCGAGGGAGGAGAGTCGAGTGTGTCGCATCGGAGTGGGCTCCTGGGGACTCTTCCAGGAGACCACTTCATCGTGCGCTGTGCACCTTTGCGCGGCGCTTCCGAGATTGGGCCCCAGCGGCGCAGCGGCTGCTTCCGAGGGAACAGTCCTCGACTGGGGATGTCGACGTCCATGGGCAGTCGCAAAGTGGTTGAATTGAGGATCAGTTGTTTGTATCGAAGACGTAGTCCGAGTATCCGAGGAGCCCCCATGGAGCGTTTGGACCTGGCAGCGATCGAGGCGGAACGCGAGCGGCTGAGGAAGGAGTACCTGGCCCCCGAACGGCCGGCCAGCTCGGCCCGCGGAGTGCACCACGTGGCGCTGCTCTCCGCGGACGTGGAGCGGACCGTGCGGTTCTACCAGGGCGTCCTGGAGTTCCCTCTCACCGAGATGATCGACAACCGCGACTACAAGGGCTCCACCCACTTCTTCTTCGATGTCGGCAACGGCAACCTGCTGGCCTTCTTCGACTTCCCCGGCCTCGACGTCGGCCCCTACGCCGAGGTGCTCGGCGGACTGCACCACCTGGCCATCTCGGTCGACCCCACGACCTGGGAACGGCTGCGCGACCGGCTCGCCGACGCCGGGGTCGACTACCAGGAGGAGAGCGGCACTTCGCTCTACTTCCGCGACCCGGACGGCGCCCGCGTCGAACTCCTCGCCGAACTCCTCGGCGAGATGTACGGCCACTCGGTGCGCTGAAACCCGGGCTGCGGCTCATCCGTCCGCGCACACCGATGAGTTCTGGCGCGCACACCAGTCCTACCCCCGTCACCGCGCTCGCGGACGACGCCCGATGGCGGAAGGACGACCGGCCATGGCCACACACCACACCCTCGACGTTCCCGGTGCACGACTGCACTACGAGATCCGCGGCTCGGGCCCGCTCCTGCTGGTGACGGGCGCGCCGATGGCCGCTGTCCACTTCGCCCCGCTGGCCGACGCGCTCGCGCGCCACCACACCGTCGTCACCCACGACCCGCGGGGCATCTCGGGCAGCCCTGTCGACGATCCCGAACAGGACTCCACCCCCGAACTGAGGGCGAACGACCTCGTCGCCCTCCTCGACGCCCTCGGCGCCGACTCCGCCGACGTCTTCGGCAGCAGTGGCGGGGCGGTCACCGGACTCGCACTGGTCGCACAGCACCCCAAGCGGGTCCGGACGCTGGTCGCGCACGAGCCGCCCGTGCTGGAACTGCTCCCCGACGCCGCCGAACGGCGGGCCGTGACCGACGACATCGTGGAGGCCTTCCACAAGGAAGGCATCGGCGCTGCCTGGATGAAGTTCATGACCGCCTCCGGACTGGTCGGTGGCGGCGACGGCGCGCCGACCGCGTTGCCGGGAGATCTGTCCGAGCAGGATCTCGCCGACAGCGCCCGCTTCTTCGCCCACGAACTCCGGGGCACCACACGTCATGTGCCCGACGTGAGCGCCCTGAAGGCCGGTCCGACCCGTGTCGTCATCGGCATCGGAGCTGCCTCGGGCCACCTGGTCACCTACCGGACCTCCGTGGCACTGGCCGAACGGCTCGGCACGCCGCCGGTCGAGTTCCCCGGCGACCATGGCGGATTCCTCGGACGGACCGAGGAGTTCGCCGAAGTGCTGCGCAGGACGCTCGCCGACGGGGGAGCGGGCGAACCCTCCGCCGGATGAACGTCCCACGGGGTGTCAGCGCAGCGTCTCCGCCCAGTTCGCGGGGACGCGCCCCGCGGGCCCGGGCGTGGGCTGGTCGGCGGGATGGCTGACCGGGGGAGCGAGGTCGGGACCGGACTCGTACAGCTCGGAGGTGTCGAAGTTCCAGAACCAGCTCTCGCCGGGCTCGAAACTGCGGATGACCGGATGCCCGGTGGACTGCGCGTGCGCGGTGGCGTGCTTCGAGGGCGAGTCGTCGCAGCAGCCGATGTGACCGCACTGGGCGCAGCGCCGCAGATGGAACCACCATCCGCCCGCCGCGTCGCACTCGACGCATCCCGTACCGCTCGGCGGGACGGCCGGGTCGATTCCGGTGGGCTCGGTCATGACGGCTCCTCGGGTGTGTCGGGGTCCGTGGCGGTCAGGGGAAGACGTACTTGGAAGCGGGTGTCGCCGGGCACGCACCGGACGTCGAGGCTGCCGTGATGCTTGTTGACGACGATGCGCCAGGAGATGTCCAGGCCAAGCCCGGTGCCCTCGCCCACCGGCTTGGTGGTGAAGAAGGGATCGAAGATACGGCCGCGGATGTCCTCCGGAACGCCGGGGCCCGTATCCCCGAACTCGACGAGGAGACGGTCGTGGTCGAGTGACGTGCGTACCGTCAGCGTGCCGTCCCCGTCCATGCCGTTCATCGCCGCGACCGCGTTGTCGACCAGGTTCGTCCACACCTGGTTGAGCTCACCCGGGTAGGCCGGGATCCTCGGCAGCGTGCGGTCGTACTCTTTGACGACGGTGACGCGGGAGCCGATCTTCGAGGACAGCATCAGCAGGGTGCTGTCGAGGAGTTCGTGCACGTCGCACACCTGGTACGGGGCCCGGTCGAGCTGGGAGTACTGCTTGGCCGCGTCGACGAGATGGGTGATGCGGGTGGTGGAGTCCTCGATCTCGTTCATGAGGAGCTCGGTCTCGACGGTGTAGTTCAGCCACCCGATGGCATTCGGGAGGATCTCCTCGTCCACGGCCGCCGCGACCTGGTCCAGCCAGTCGATGTCGAGACCGGCCTGCACGAAGGTGGGCGCCACCCGCCAGCCCTCCGCGATGCCGTGGTCGTCGAGCCAGTCGGCGAGGGCGTCCTCCCGGTCGGAGGCTTCGAGCGGGCTCAGGGCGGTTGCCTTGGCGACCCGTTCGGCCGTGCGTTCCTGGATCTCGATGAGACCGGCGAGGGCCTCACGGGAGAACGGGCCCCCGGCGATGATGCCGAGCTTGTGCCGCATCTTCCCGACCCGCTCGCGCAGCGTGGAGGTGGCGCGCACCGCCGCGGCGGCCGGATTGTTGAGCTCGTGGGTCAGACCGGCCGACAGCGAGCCGAGGGCCAGCAGCCGCTCACGCTGTCCGATCGCCTGCTGGGTGGTCTTCGAACCGAAGAAGAGACCCTCCAAGAGGTGGACGGCCATCGGGAACCAGTCCTGCATGATCGCGGCGAAGGTCTCGGCGGGCAGGACGAAGAACCGCGACGGCTCGGTGACCCGCAGCGAGCTGCTGTAGAACTGCTGCACCCGGTCGCCCAGATAGGCCTGCATGGCCCCGGAGTACACCCCGCGATTCGATGTGCGGTTGATCTCCACGTCGTCGTTGCCGACCCGGCGCGAGAGCAGGAGCGTGCCTTCGAGGAGGACGAAGAAGCAGGTGGCAGGGTCACCTTCCGCGTACACGGGACCCGGCTCGAACTTCTCCACGCGGCCTTCGCGGCACAGCCGGTCGAACTGCTCCGCGTCGAGCTTCTCGAACAGGAACAGCGTGCTCAGCTCGGCCACGCTGCACGGCATCGGCTGCCCGCTCACGACTGCTCCAGGTAACGGTGGACGAGCATCACGGCCATGGCTCCCTCTCCGACGGCGGAAGCGACCCGCTTCGCGGACTCCGAGCGCGCGTCCCCGGCCACGAACACGCCGGGCACGCTGGTCTCCAGGTGGTAGGGCGGCCTCTCCAGCTCCCAGCCCGCCGGCGGCTGGCCGTCGGCGGTCATGTCGGGCCCGGCCATGATGAATCCGCGCGCGTCACGCAGCACGGTCCCCTCCAGCCAGTCGGTCAGCGGAGCCGCCCCGATGAACACGAACAGCCACTGCGCGTCGACGAGTTCGGTGTGGCCGCTCGCCACGTCGCGCAGGGTGAGCTGCTCCAGGTGGTCCGACCCGTGCGCGGACTCGACCACCGTGCCGGCGCGGACGCTGATGTTGGGCGCGTCGTTGATCTGCTGGATCAGATAGTGCGACATGGACGCCTCCAGCGACGAGCCGCGCACCAGGAGGGTGACCGACTTGGCGCCCCGGGCCAGGTACATGGCCGCCTGTCCCGCCGAGTTGGCGCCGCCCACGATGTACACGTCGTGGCCCTGGCAGGAGGCCGCTTCGGTCAGCGCCGAGCCGTAGAACACGCCGCAGCCGGTCAGCTCGGACAGGCCGGGGGCCTCCAGCTGCCGATAGGACACGCCGGTCGCCAGGATCACGGAGTGCGCGGCGATCGCCGAGCCGTCCGAGAAGCGGACGGTACGCGCCGCCCCCGTGACCTCCAGCCCGGTCACCTCCCGCGCGGTCAGGATCTCCGCGCCGAACTTCGCCGCCTGGCGTCGCGCCCGGTCGGTGAGCTGTCCTCCGGACACGCCGTCGGGGAAGCCGAGGTAGTTCTCGATCCGTGAACTCTGCCCCGCCTGGCCGCCGGTCGCCGACCGCTCCACCAGCACGGTCCGCAGCCCCTCCGACGCGCCGTACACGGCCGCGCCGAGCCCGGCGGGACCGCCGCCGATGACCACGAGGTCGTAGAACTCCGCCGTCGGCGTGGTCGCCAGACCCACGTGCGCCGCGAGTTCCGGGTCCTCGGGCTCCACCAGCGGCGTCCCGTCCGGCGTCACCACCAGCGGGAGCCGCTCGCCGTCCTGGCCGGCGGCGGCAAGCAGGCGCCGGCCCTCCGGTGTGTCGGACGAGTACCAGCGGTACGGCACCTGGTTGCGGGCCAGGAACTCCCGTACGTCCGAGGAGCGCGCCGACCAGCGGTGCCCGACCACCTTGCAGGCGGGCACGGGCCGGTAGTCGCTGGTCCGCCAGGCGTCCAGGAGATCGTCCAGGACCGGGTAGAGCTTCTCCTCCGGCGGATCCCAGGGCTTGAGCAGGTAGTGGTCCAGATCGATCACGTTGATCGCGTCGATCGCCGCGTTCGTGTCCGCGTAGGCGGTCAGCAGCACCCGCCGCGCACCCGGGAAAACGTCGAGTGCCTGTTCGAGGAACTCGATGCCGTTCATCTGCGGCATCCGGTAGTCGGCGAGGATCACCGCCACCTGGTCGCCGCGCAGCTTCAGCTCCCGCAGCGCGTCGAGCGCGGACTCCCCGGACTCCGCGCGCACGATCCGGTACGACTCGCCGTACCGGCGCCGCAGGTCGCGGGCGACGGCGCGCGAGACTCCGGGATCGTCATCGACCGTCAGAATGACGGTCCGCGCTGGACTGGCGGCCTGTGTCATACGTCTCCCACCCCGAGCAGGTCAGTGGCACCCCGGCGTCACGTGCAGCACGGTGCGCCGCTCGGCCGTACCTGCCCAATCGTATGTATGAACGGTCACCTCTGCTCAGAAACCGTGTTCCCCCCGGTCACACCGGGTGCGTCCGTCCGCGGCGGCAGGGTCTCCCGGACGCGGGGAAGGATGTTGTCGACGTAGTCCTCGACGGCCGTGTCGAGCCCGATGTCGTGCTGGGCGCGCTCGGACAGGTACCAGCGGTGTTCGAGCAGCTCGTGATAGATCTCCGCCGGGTCCATGGAGCCGCGCAGCTCCAGCGGTACGGCGCGCACGGTCGGCCGGAAGACGTCGCGCACCCAGCGGTGGGCGAGGACCTCCGGGCGGGCGGCGAGGGGGTCGCCGGGCGCGTAGTCGTCCTGGGTCGCCATCCAGCTCTCCAGGTCGTTGAGGAGGCGGCGGGCCTGGTTCTCCTCGGCGTCGAGTCCGGTCAGCCGCAGCAGTTGGCGCTGGTGGTGACCGGCGTCCACGACCTTGGGAACGAAGGTGACCGTGTCGCCGTTGGAGGAGTGCGCGATCTGCATCTCGGCGACGTCGAAGCCGAGGTCGTTGAGCCGCCGGATGCGGCGGTCGATGTAGTGGTGCTTGCCCGCCGGATACACCGAGGTGCGGGTCAGCTCCTGCCACAGCCCCTGGTAGCGCGCGCAGATCTCCATGCCGAACTCGATCGGGTCCACGGAGGGGTGCAGCGCCCCGGACGCTTCAAGGTCCAGCAGCTCGCCGCTGATGTTGACCCGGGCCAGATCGAGGTCGTACTCCCGCTGTCCGTTGCTCAGCCGGGGATGCAGATCCCCGGTCTCGGCGTCCACGAGGTAGGCCGCGTAGGCCCCGGCGTCCCGTCGGAAGAGCGTGTTGGACAGCGAACAGTCGCCCCAGGCGAATCCCGCCAGATGCAGTCGGACGAGCAGGACCGCCAGCGCGTCCATCAGCCGGTGCATGGTGGCCGGCCGCATCGTCGTCTCGAACATCGCCCGGTAGGGCATGGAGCCGCCCAGGTGGCGGGTGATCAGTACGGGTTCCAGGGGCGCGCCGTCGTCGTCCGTGCGGCCGGTGACGACGGCGAGGGGGTCCACCGCCGGAATCCCCAGCCGGTCCAGGCTGCGCAGCAGCTCGTACTCGCGCACCGCCGGCCGCTCGGCGAGCTCCTTGACGGCCACCACCTCGTCCCCGGCGCGCGCGTAGCGCACGACGTGGCGCGATATGCCGCGCGGCAGCGGGACGAGGTATCGCTCCGGCCACTCTTCCAGGGGCAGCTGCCAGGGCAGTTCTAGCAGGAGCGCGGGGTGCTCCGGGTTGGTGGCGCTGATCTGCAATGCCATGAACGGGCTGACCTCACCTCAGGATGGACCGTGAACGTGCACAAGCATCTATGAAGGTGCCGGGAGGTGAAAGACACGTCGTGCGTTGCCTGAGAGGAACAGCTCGCTGGTCTCTTCGTCGAGGCGGAGATCGGAGAGGTGCTCCAGGGCCCGGGCAGGCGTGATCATGGGGTAGTTGGAGCCGAAGAGAACCTTGCGGCGGCCCCGGCCGCGCAGGTAGTCGACCAGCTCGGGCGGGTAGCGGCGGGCGGTGTAGGCGCTCGTGTCGATGTACACGCCCGGGTGCTTGTCGGCCACCGCGATCATCTCCGTGGTCCACGGGTAGCCGATGTGACCGCAGACGATGGTCAGTTCCGGGAAGTCGATCGCGACCTGGTCGATGTACGGGATCGGTCGGCCGGTCTCCGAGGGGCGCATCGGCCCGGTGTGGCCGACCTGCGTGCAGAACGGGATGCCGAGGTCGACGCAGGCCGCGTACAACGGGTAGTACAGCCGGTCGGTGGGCGGCAGCTGCCACAGCCACGGCACGATCCGCAGCGCGACGAAGCCCAGCTCCTCTACGGCCCGGCGCAGTTCGCGTACGGCGGCGACCGGCCTGGTCAGGTCCGCGCCGGCGACACCACGCAGCCGCCCATCGGACCGGCCGACGAACTCGGCGACCTCGTCGTTGCTGATCAGCGGACCCTGCGGCCCGTACCAGGCGCTGGAGAGCCCGGTCTCCACGTCGGCGGCGGCCAGTGCGGAGACCGTGGCCTTGACCGGAAGCGGCTCCTTCAGCAGCTCCATTCCCGTCCAGCGACGCAGCGACTCGAACATCTCGTGGTTGGAGTGGCGGAGGGTGGGGTGCTGCATCCACGCGTCGACGACCGGCATGATCTCTTGCCTTCCCTCCGGCTGTCGCCCGGCGGACGACAACGGCTAAGCGTGCGCTTACCGAGACCGTAGAGGGC
This sequence comes from Streptomyces sp. SAS_270, assembly GCF_052543295.1. NCBI lineage: Bacteria > Bacillati > Actinomycetota > Actinomycetes > Kitasatosporales > Streptomycetaceae > Streptomyces > Streptomyces sp. SAS_270. The sequence continues at coordinate 92,388 of NZ_JBMNDS010000022.1, read as the reverse complement.
CTTCGGCCGCGTGGCTAGGAGGGTGCCCCGCCGTCTGGCCGGGCGGTGACCGCGTCGACCAGCGCCGCCAGCGCGGAGGCAAGGCGGCCGAGCCCGGGGCCGGCCGGGCCGCCCGGCTCGCTCATGTACGTGTCCCGCCGGATCTCCACCATCAACGCGGTGACCTGCGGCTCCTTGCCGTAGAACTCCAGGGGGACATACGCGCCGGAGAACGGGCTGTCGATCCCCGCGTCGCCTGTGCGCGCGAACGCCGCCCGTGCCTGGGCGAGCAGCTCGGGCGGCGTGTGGAAGGTGTCGGTGCCCAGGCAGACCGGCGGTCGGGGGCCGTCGCCGTGCAGTTCGTAGGGCAGCCGGGCCGTCGGATACGAGTGGACGTCGATGACCACGGCCCGCCCGGTGACGGCCAGCCGGTCGGCGACCGCATCCGTCATCGCCTGCGCGTACGGGTGGAAGTACCGCTCGATCAGCGGGCGGGGGTCGAAGCCCGCGGGCCTCAGCGGGGCGCGGTGCGTGGTCTGCGTGTAGACCGCGCCCATTCCGACGGACAGCATCTCCTCCCGTTCGTCGGGGAAGCGCTCGGGATCGATCACAAGCCGCGACATCCGGTTGACGAATCGCCACGGGGCGACCCCGGCCGCCTTTGCCGCTGCCTCGGCGAGCTCGATGGTGTGCGCGTCGGTGATGTGGTCCAACTCGCGTGCCAGCGCGCCGTCCTCGAGCAGGATGTCGTCGCGTACGGGTGCCGGGATCGTCCGGGCGGAGTGCGGCACGTGCAGGATCACGGGCGAAGCGTCGGCGCCGGGGAGCAGTTCGAAGGTCTTCGGGGCGGGATGCATGAGGGGAATCCTCTCCCGGCACGCATCCCGCCGTCGCTGCTTTCGATCACTCCTGCCGGCGCCGGCAGGAGCCTGGCTCACGCACAGGTGAGCTGGGGTGTCGCCCAGTCGGCATGGTCGTAGTCGGAGCCGTCACCGGAGTCCGTGACGCTGAGCCGGAGTTCGAGACCTCCGGTGAGATCGGCGGTGAGCGTCTTCGCCGCGTCGGCGCCGGTGATCCGGCCGCTGTCCGCGACGACCGTGTCGTTGCGCAGGATGCGGAAGACGACGGATCCGTTGCTGCCCCCGGCCTCGTCGTCCACACCGACGTTCACGGTCAGCCGGGAGCACGAACCGCCGAGGTAGTACGTGACGTCGCTCGCCGCGTGGGTGCCGAGCCCTTTGGCGTACGTGGTGCCGTTGATCGTGAGGGCGCGTCCGTCACCGGTGGCCCGCTCGCCGTTGCTGCTGTCGCGCTCGACCGGGCCCCAGCCGCCGGAGGCCGCGCTCCACGTCAGGTCGCTCAGCGCATGCGTGCCCGCCGCAGGGCCCCTGCCGCAGGCGAGCCGTGCGTCCGCCCAGTCGGCGTGGTCGTAGGTGATCCCGTTCCCGCCGTCCGTGACGACCAGCCGCAGTGTCGTGCCGCCGGTGAGATCGGCGGTCAGCCGCAGCGGCGGATCGCTGTTCGTCCGCACCCCGCTGTCGGCGACCTTCACCGCGTCCCGGTAGACCTGGAAGTTCACCGAGCCGCCCGCGGTCGACTCGTCGTCCACCCCGACGTCCACGCGCAGCGAGGTGCACGCACCGCCCAGGTGGTACGTGATGTCGCTCGGGGCGTGCGTGCCGAGCCCCTTGGCGTACGTCGTCCCGCCGATGGTGAGGGTGTGCCCGTCCCCGGCGGCCTGCTCGCCGTTGCTGAGGTTGCGCTCGACCGGGCCCCAGCCGTTCGCCGCCGAACTCCAGGCCAGGTCGCCGAGTTGGCTGACCCCGGTCGGCGGAGGCACCGGGGCTCCGGGTGTCACGCGGTACATGACGGTGCCGTGTGCGGGCACCGACGCGCTGATCGTGCCCGAGGTGGTGCTCGTCTGCTTCGACCACAGGTCCTTGAGCGCGTACGACGTCGTTCCCCCGAGCCCGATCGCCTCCGCGGTCGTGGTCACCGTCCTGGCCGTCGTGTTCTCGTTCGTCAGCGTCACCGAACGGCCGCCGTCGGCAAGGGCTTTGGACATCACGACGAGCCCGCCACCGCTCGACACGACCGTGCCCTGCCGTCCCAGGGTGTCCTGGTCGACGGCGATGACGTCCGTGTTCTTGAGTACGTCGAGTGTCGCGGAGGACACGGTGCGCAGGTCACTGCCGATCAGCAGGGGTGCGGCCATCTGCGCCCACAGGCTGAAGTGGGTGCGGTACTCGGTGTCGGTCATGCCGCCGTTGCCGACTTCGAGCATGTCGGGGTCGTTCCACGCGCCCGGCTTCGCGTACGGGGCCAGGGCCTGGTTCTGGTGCGCGATGCCGATCATGCTGGACCAGGAGTCGGAGATGTCGCCGGTCGTACGCCATGAATTGCCGTACTCCGCCGCCCAGTTCCAGGGCTGGTTCTCGCCCCACTCGCAGATGCTGTACACGATCGGCCGACCGGTGGCCCTGAGGGCGTCGCCCATCGCCTTGTAGCGCTGCCTGGCGTCGACGCCGGTGTTGTTGCAGTTGTCGTACTTGAGGTAGTCGACACCCCAGGACGCCCACAGATTGGCGTCCTGCTGCTCGTGCCCGAGCCCGCCGGGGAAGCCCTGGGTGTCACAGGTCTTGGTGCCCGCGCTGGAGTAGAGGCCGAACTTGAGCCCCTTGGAGTGGACGTAGTCGGCAACGGCCTTGATCCCGTTCGGGAAACGGACCGGGTCGGGCACGAGGTTGCCGTTCGCGTCGCGGTTCGGCAGCGCCCAGCAGTCGTCGATGTTGACGTAGGTGTATCCCGCGTTCTTGAGCCCCTGCGAGACGAAGACGTCGGCGATGCCCTTCACCATCGTCTCGTTGAACTCCGCACGGCAGTGCGTGGAGTTCCAGTTGTTGAAGCCCATGGGCGGGGTGCGGGCGAGGCCGTTGTCCACGGTGGGAGCGGCGCGGGGCGCGGCCGATGCGGGCTGCGCCACCACGAGCGCCGAGGCGGCCAGGGAGAGCGCGGCTGCGACGACGGCGAATCTCTTCGCGTGCGGGCGTCGTTCGTCGGACAAGTGCGTCTCCCCGGGGTGAGTGGTGCACAGGACCAAAAAGAGCCGAACGAAAGTCACCACATCACAACGGGGTGTCCAGAACATGTCAAGGGTGAAGGTGGATGGAGTGGTGTCGGTGCGACCGAGGGTGGCGTCTCCTCGGTGATCGGTGATCGGTGATCGGTGATCGGTGATCGGTGGACGGCGGGCGTGGTGAGGTCGTGGCGTGCGGGCAGTACCGGGCTCACCCCATCCGCCTGCGGGCCTGTTTCACTTCCTGGCTGACGGCCCAGGCGTCGGCGACGGGACCGAGGTGGCCGAGCTTGTCCGGGTTGATGACCGAGCGGATCGCCTGGATCTGCCCGTCGAGGACATCGAGAGCCAGGGAGTGGAGCACCTTGCCGTCCCGGTCACGGAAGACCGCGCCCGGCTGACCGTTGATCTCGTGCTGTTCGAAGGTGATCTCGATCCGGGCCATGACCGGGTAGACGGAGGCGAGCAGGCGGGCCACGTTCTGCGCGCCGACCACGGCCTTGGCCAGCTGCGGGGCCTTGCCGCCGCCGTCCCCGACGAACTGGACGTCGGCGGACAACAGGCTCTGCAGCCCGCCCACATCACCCTGCGACAGAGCCTCGAAGAACCGCGCCGACAACTCCTGGCGCTCCCTGCGGTCCGCCTCGAACCGGGGGCGCCCCTCGCTCATGTGGCGGCGCGCCCGGACCAGCAGCTGCCGGCAGGCCGCCTCCGAGCGGCCCACCGCCGAGGCGATCTCCTCGAAGCCGAACGCGAAGACCTCCCGCAGCACGAACACCGACCGCTCCAGCGGGCTGAGCCGTTCCAGGAGCAGCAGCGCCGCCATCGACACCGAGTCGGCCAACTCGGCCGCGCGTTCCGGGTCCTCGTAGGGATCGTTCAGCAGCGGCTCGGGCAGCCACGCGCCGGCGTACGTCTCCCGTCTCACCCGGGCGGAGCGCAGCACGTCGATCGAGATACGGGTCACCGTGGCCGACAGGAACGCCTTGACCGAGACGGGCCGCGTCGTCGAGGCGTCGAAGCGCAGCCACGTCTCCTGGACCGCGTCCTCCGCCTCGCCCACGCTGCCCAGAATGCGGTACGCGATCGAGAACAGCAGCGGCCGCAGCTCCTCGAACTCCTCGACCTTGCTCACGCGTTCTCCCCCTTGTGGTTCTTGTAGTCCTTGACCCGGCAGCGAGGCCCGTGCCGACAAGGCATCCTTCGATGATCATCCAATACGTGGGCGGACGGCGGTTCAGTGAAACTGGCCGGCCACGTAGTCTCCGGCGGGCTGCTGGGTGATGACATTCAGCCGGTTCACCGTGTTCATGAACGAGACCAGGATGACCAGCGCGGTGAGCTGCTCGTCGTCGTAGTGCTGCGCGGCGCTGGCCCAGACCTCGTCGCCGACCCCGCCGGCCCCGTCCGCGACCCGGGTTCCCTGTTCCGCCAGTTCGAGGGCGGCCCGCTCGGCCTCGGTGAAGACCGTCGCCTCCCGCCACGCCGTCACCAGAGCGAGCCGCACCGCCGTCTCGCCGGCGGCCGCGGCGTCCTTGGTGTGCATGTCGATGCAGACCGCGCACCCGTTGATCTGGCTCACCCGCAGGGCCACCAGCTCCTGTGTGGCGGCCGGCAGGGGCGACTCCTTGAGCGCCTTCCCGGCCGACATGAAGTACTTGATGGCCTTGCCGGCGATCGGGCTGGCGAAGTAGTTCAGTCGCGCGTCCATGGTGTGCTCCTCCGTGCTCGGTTGGGACTTCACCCACGAGACGAGACAGCCCGCGCCACTGTGACACGCAAGGATGTGACCTGAGTCTCTCCAAGCGCGGCGTCGAGTGGGGGGGGGAAGGGGGCTCCTCCTGGCGGGAGGAGCCCACTTCGGGAGATGGGTGACGGGTTATTCCGTACGCAGTCCATCCGGGCGCATCATCCGCAGCAGCGGCGGCAGGCTGAGCAGCGTGACCACGGCGACCACGGCCGCGCCCACGCCGGTCATGGTCAGGACGCTCGGCCAGTCCATGGCCACCGGTGTACGGGTCATCTTCAGCAGCACCGAGCCGAGGGTGACACCCACCGTTGTGGCCAGGAGGAGGCCGAGACCGACCGGGAGGGCCGTCTGCCACAGCAACGACAGGCTCAGCGTGCGGCGCCGCGTGCCGAAGGCGACCAGCGCGGAGAGCAGCTTCCTGCGCTCGCGCAGCTGTTCCAGCTGGGAGACCAGCAGACTCGCGCCGATCAGTGCCAGCACGAAGGCGGAGCCGACGAACAGACCGGTGCGGAGGGAGGTGTACTTGGAGTTCTCCTGCGTCGCCGACCAGCCGAAGGCGAGTGCCAAGGGGTCGATCCGGGCGACGGTGTTGCGCACGTACTCCCGTGCGTCCGGCACCGACGGGTCCAGACGCAGGTAGACCCCGTCCGAGATCAACGCGGGCGCTGCCTTGGCGGGCAGGGCGGCGGGGGTCACCAGCAGACCGTTGGCGTCCTGCAGTGAGTCCTTGCGCGCGTCCACCAGCCGCAGGTTCGCGGGAACGGTCCAGGGCACCTCGCGGCCGCGTTCGGTGGCGTCGCCGTACGAGGGGTCGATGTACAGCCGCCGGCCGGGCTTGACGACGGCGATCTCGGCGGCGTTGCTCGGGGTTTCGTAGTGGCTTCTCGTTCGGGTGATGAACACGTCGCCGTCCTTGCAGGAGGGCAGTGTGGCGAGTTCGCGCAGGGCGGTGCAGTTGCCCACGGTCAGGCCGTTGCTGTTCTCCGGGTCGCGACGCGTGTCCCCGTACGACGAGATGGCCGGGGCCACTGCGGCCCGTACCCCCTTGGTGCCGCTGAACTCGCGCTCGACACCGGACAGCGTCTTGGGGTTGCTGAAGATGACCTGCATCTGGACCCGGCGGGTGTCCTGGCCGGTGGCCTTGGTGTACTGGCTCTGCGTTCCCGTGAACAGCATCTGCAGGGCGATGGCTCCGGCGACGGCGACGGCGATGCCGTTGACCATGCGTGCGGCGGTGCCGCTGCTCAGCTGCAGCCGCCGTACCGCGAGCTGCCAGGACAGCGTGCCCTTGCCGAGGCGGACGACGACCGCCTCCACGACCCAGGGCAGCAGCGCGGTGATGCCGATCAGCAGCAGCAGTACGCCGCCGATGACGAGGTACTGGTTGAACTCGCCGTTCTTGCGGCCCTTGCCGATCATCGGGTAGAGCATCGCGAGGCCGGCCAGCGGCGGCAGCAGTCGCCACCACAGCCGGCGGCTGCGCTGCTTGGCCGCGCGTACGACGCCCAACGGTTCCACCACCACGCCGCGCAGCGCGAGCAGCGTGACGAGTACGGCGGCGACCGGGATCGCCAGCGCGACCAGCGCGGCGAGCACGGGGGAGGGATCGAGGTAGCTGGGCCAGACGCTCACGCCCAGCACCTCGGTGGAGCCCAGCGTCTGCCGGCAGAGGAGGAAGAAGCCGGAGCCTACGACCAGCCCGAGCAGGGCTCCGGCAAGTGCTTCGCCCGCCGCGATCCGCCGGGTCATGTGGCTGTCCGAGCCCACCAGGCGCAGCGCGGCCAGGCGTCGGTCGCGGCGCTCGCCGCCGAAGCGGACGGCGGCGGCGATGAACACGGCGACGGGAGTCAGCAGCATCACGAACACGACCAGGACCATGAGCAGCAGCACCGGGTCGGTCTTCTCGGCCGGGGCGTCCGGGGGGCCGTACTCGGTCAGCCGGTGCGCCGCGGAGGAGGCCGTCAGCCCCGAAGCACCGGCGTAGTAGGCCAGTTCGTGGGAGCCGATGAGTCCGCTCTCACCGATCGTGCCGGTGATCCTGTAGGGCAGCCGCTCCCGCAGCAGCTTGGCGCCGTCCGAGGCGAGCAGGTCCTTGAGCGCGGGGGAGACCACCATGTCGCCCTTGCCCGGGAAGCTGTCGACCCCCGGGGGCAGCGGCGCCCGCTTGCCCTCGGGCTCCAGGAGCCGGCCGCGGACGTCGTCGTCGTGCCAGGTGGTGTCGGTGTTGGCGGTCAGGAAGGTGTTGTCGGCCTTCTGCGGGGCCTTGTCGGAGTACCTGTAGTCGTAGCGGGCGTTCTCCACCCTGTCGCGGGCGGCGAACACGTTGGGCAGGGCGGTGCACAGCAGGAGCAGTGCCACGCCGAGGCCGACGCCGACGGCGGTGAGCGTCATCCGGGCCCAGCCCTCGCGTCCGCCGGTGACGGCGAAGTGGACTCCCATGGTCAGGTCTCTGGCCCACTGACGAGGACTCATACGGCGCGCTCCATGTCACGGGACTTGCCGTCGCGGACGACGACCTCGCGGTCGGCGTAGGCGGCCACGCGTGTCTCGTGGGTGACGAGGACGACGGCCGCGTTGGTCGAGCGGGCCGCTTCCGTCAGCAGTTCCATCACGCGCTCGCCGTTGGCGGAGTCGAGCGCGCCGGTGGGTTCGTCCGCGAACAGCAGGCGCGGGCCGGTGACCAGCGAGCGGGCCACGGCCACGCGCTGGCCCTGGCCGCCGGAGACCTCACCGGGACGCTTCGCCTTGAGGTCGTCGACCTCCAGGCGCTCCATCCAGCCGAGCGCGGTCCGCTCGGCGTCCTTGCGGGAGGAGCCGTTCAGCCGCAGCGGCAGGGCGACGTTCTCCACACAGGTCAGTTCGGGCACCAGCTGACCGAACTGGAACACGAACCCGAACTCGGAGCGGCGCAGCGCGCTGCGCTGGGCATCGCTCATCTTCGCCAGTTCATGCCCGTAGTAGACGATCGACCCGGAGTCGGGCGGCACGATCCCGGCGAGGCAGTGCAGCAGCGTGGACTTGCCGGACCCGGAGGGGCCCATGATGGCGACGACCTCGCCGGGGTGTATCGAGAATCCGGCGCCGTCCAGGGCGTGGGTCGGGCCGTACGTCTTGCGCAGGTCGTGCGCGATGAGCAGGGCACCGGGGGGAGAAGTCGTCACAGGGTCACAGCCTCACGGAGTTTGTCGACTCGGGCGGCGGTCAGCTCCAGCCAGCGCAGGTCGGCTTCCAGGTGGAACAGGGCGTGGTCGCAGATCAATTGGTCCGCCAGATCACCCTTGCGCTTGCGGTCGGTGAGGATCCGCATGCTGCGCAGATGCTCGGAGCGCTGGGTGTCGAGGATCCCGGCGGCGTCGCGCCGGGTGAGCAGGGCGAGGACGACCTTGGTGTAGAGGGTCGACTGGAGGTATTCCTCGGGCTTCTCCGGGGTGGCCAGCCACTGCTGTACGTCGGTGATGCCGGCGTCGGTGATCGCGTAACGCTTGCGCTCGGGACCGCCGCCCGCCTCGATCCCGTCGACCTCGACGAGACCGTTCTTCAGCAGCCGGGACATGGTCGAGTAGACCTGGCCGTAGTGCAGCGGCCGGTCGTGACCGAACTTCTCGTCGAAGGCCCGCTTGAGGTCGTAGCCGTGGCGCGGGCCGGTTTCCAGTAGCCCTAAAAGGGTGTGACCGATGGACATGACCCGCACTCTACACACCGTGTATACGTCGTGTGTATACGCGCCGTGTATACAGGGTGTGCGCAGGTCGTGGCGCGGTGTACGACAGTGCAGGTCAGGGAGCCGGGAGTGCGGATCGTCACGGTTGGGAAACAGGCGGATCAGCGCCCGGGCCGCGCGGTGGTGTTCCGGGGGACGGCCGCCCGCATGGCCGGGAGACGCGCCGCGTCGGGTCTATGCGCCGCTCGGCTCCGGCACCAGCCGCGCCATCACGGCAGGCGGCAGCGACGGGTTGGCGGCAGCCGCTTCCACGACCTGCCAGTCGTCGTCGGCGAGCAGGTCGACGATGACCGGCGGCGGGAGGGCCGGGTGCCCGGCGGCTATGGGCCGTGCCCGCCGGTCCGCCAAGCAGGCGAGCAGGGCGGGGCCCGTAGCGTTGCTGTGCCGGGCGATTTCCCGCAACGCCTTCCGTACCGGCGGCAGGAGCTGGGCCAGGTCCTCCAGCAGTGCCGGCGGTGCGCCCAGGTTGGCCGCCACCCTGGCAACGACCTGAACCCCGTGCCGTTCGACCATTCCGCGCAACTGTCGCTCGCAGAGGCCCGGATGGGGCGCGATGGACTTGACCACCCTGGCATCCCGGTCGGCGGCCAACGCGTCGCGGATCTCGTCCGGCAGATCGCGCCGTTCGGCCAGCAGCATCCGTACCGCCGGATTCGACGACCTGGCCAGCTCCTCGACCTCGGCGGGGGAGGCGGTTGCAATCCTCGGCAGCAGCGTCGGTCCGAGCTTGACCGTGCCGGCCAGGCGGGAGAGTACGTCCAGCGGCACGCGCGGGTTGTGCGCCACGCTGCGCTGCACGTCATGGTCCCGGTCGGCCGCCAACGTACGGATCAGGGTGTCGTCGATCGCCGGGTTTCCGGCGAGGTCGGCGCGCACGCCGGGCACAGGGTCACCGGCGAGCCGCGCCCCCACCTGCGGCGGCAGGTCGGTGCGGGCGGCGAGGTGCAGCCGCAGCAGCATCGAGGGATGGTCGGCGAAGCGGACGACGGCTTCGACAGGCGTGGCAGGGTTTTGCAGCGCCAGCCCCGCGGTCTCAAGGACGGTCGACTCGTGCAGTCCCGCGCACGAGGCACCGGACCGCAGATCGCAGTCGAGCCGCGGGCATTCCGAATCGTGCACGAACGGCGTCTGTTCAACGTCGCAGACCAGGCACCGCTGCGCCGGAGGCAGCCCCTCGCCGGTGATCAGCATCGCCAGTACGTCCGGCGGCGTCGCCTCGTTGGCCGCCAGCGCGCGGCGGACCTCGGCATGCGGATGCCGCGCGAGCCGCACGGCCATGTCCGCCGACGTCCACAACGCGAGCTCCGCGACAACCCGTACGTCCCGGTCGGCAGCCAGCATCTCCCGCACAGCGAGCGGGAGGCCGGGGCAGGCGGCCAGCTTCTCCCGGCGCTCAACCTCGGGATCCGCCGCGAACAGCCGCGCCCACGCCGGGTCACCGGCCCCCTCGTCGAGCAGGGCGAGCGCCGCCCGCGGCTGCGCGACGGGATCGATGTCGGCAGAAGTCAGCCGGCCCTCGTACGCAAGCCGCACCGCGCTTTCCCCGACCCGCGCAGCCAGCGCAACCGCCTGCCCGTGGCTGAGGTCCGCCCGAGTGGCCAGGTCCTCGGCGATGTCCGCGTCCGCAACCGAGATGAGTCGCTCGACCAGCTCGAAGGGCAGAGCCGCATTGGCGGCGAGTCCGCACAGCACATGATTCACAGGAGGACATCCTGCCCGCACCATGGCCGAACTGCCGGTGGATTTCGACGCCGCCGAGCTCCACGGGCACTCCCGAGCACTCTCTCGTGCGTCAGGGAATGAGTGTGAAACTCGCCCGGTAGACGTAGCCCGGCATGATGGGGCTCCACACGAAGCCGTGCCCCATGGTGAGGATGTCTGTCTTGCCGTCGGGGTGATCCAGGTCGTTCATGACGTAGCTGATGGAGTACGAAACCGTAGCCGGAGCCGACCCCGACCACTCGTAGCAGCTGAGGTTCACCGGGTGCTCGTCGAAGTCCCTGACGGCCGTGGGGTTGTCCGGACTGAGGAAGATGTGGCGGATGTACTGCGGAAACACGGACCAGTCCTGGCAGATGACCTCGGTTGTCCGGGAATCGGCCGAGGCGGCGGGGGCCGGTGCCGTCAACGGGACGCTGAGGGCGGCGGCAACGGCCAGCAGAACAGCGGGTCTACGCATGGTCAGCTCCCGTGGATATGCCGATGGGCCATTCATTCTGACAACGAGTGCCGCCTTCCACAGGACGGATTCGAGCCCCCGTGCCCTGATAACCCGTCAATGCCGGAACGCGATCGCGTCGATCACCTGCCGGTGATCACACCACCGCCCACCCGGTTTCGGCGCTGTCAGGACGGTCTCTGCGCGAAAGCCGCCGGCGAGAACGTGAAGGCCACATAGGTGCGTCCGCCCACCTCGAAGTGGGCGTCCTCGGCCATCCCGTAATGCCGGTGCACCGCCAAGGAGCGCTCGTTGGCCGTCTCGACGAACGCAACGGCGAGGTCGAAGTCCTCCTTCAGCGCGCGGCTGAGCTCCCTGAGCAGCTTCGTCAGCACCCCACGCCCTTGGAAACGGTCGTCGACCGCGACGGGGCCGTAAAGGAAGAGCCTGCCCAGGTCGCGCCCGTCGGCCGCCTTGGTGACCGCTTGGACGGCTGCTGTGGCCGGGTGTTGTGGCGGGAGCCAGCCCGGTTCACTGGTGATCGCAAACCCGGCGAGTTCCCCCGCGGCGTCGGCGACGAAGATGCCCGGGCCATCCTGGAAACGGTCGAGGAGTTCGCCCGTCAGGCTGCCCTGCACAAACCCTCGACGCGCCCGTTCCTCATCGCTGAGCCCCACTCCGCGAGCCTTGTCCATCAGGGACAGGATCGCTGCGTGATCTTCGGGACGGGACCTGCGTACGTTGATCGTCACGCAGCAGACACTACGCAAAAACGCCGGCAACAGGGCCTTTTCGCCCTCGGCGCGACCACGTCACCCACCCCCACGGCCATGTCCAACTCCGGCTGGGCCGGGACGGGTTGTGGTACGCGTACGAATCGGAACCGGGCCACGACGACTGGTGGTCCCGCGGCACCCCAGAGCTCGCTCCGGTCGGCGCCCTGACCGGCAACGAGCGCGGCCTCTGTCAACTGATGTGCCACTACACTGCGCCGTGGCACCACAGGACACACAACAACTGGCCGAAAGCGAACGGGAGCGGCATGGCTACGGGGGGATGGGGGCCGGGGAACGGCCCGGGTCAGCCTGGCGGCAACGGACCGGGAGGCCAGGGCGGCTGGGGCGCTCCCTACGGACCACCACAGGGCGGCCCGTACGGTCCGCCGCCACCGCATCCGGGCCCGTACCAGCCGCCTTACCACCCCTACGGCCCCCAGCCCGCGAGGCCCGCTGCCCGGCGCCGCCGCGGCTGCCTGTCGTTCGGCGCTCCCTTCGGGCTCGTCGGTGCGATCCTGCGCTCCGCGCACCGCGTCGCCACCAGGCTCTTCGCGCATGAGGGTGACGGCCGGATCGAGGACCGCACCGTGGACCGCGTCCAGTTGGCCCGCACGGTGCTCGGTGCCGCCGCCACCGTCGCCCTGATCCTCGCCTACAACGTGGACCCGAACCGCTGGGAGGAGGCGGGGAAGGCCGGTGCCGCCCAGCTCATCATCGCCCCGTTCGTGCTGATCATCGCCGCACCCCTGGTCATCGTCGGATTCATCTACTACGCGCCCCCGCACCTGCGGCCGTACCTGCGCTCCCGGCTCCGCGCTCCCCTCAAGGCGGTCGGCTGGTACGTGCTGTCGTTGGTCGTCATCGGCGGAGTCCTCGCTCTGACGGCCCTGACCGTTGACGCCGACGACGGGAAGAGCTGGTGGGAGTACGCATTGGCCGTCGCCTCGCTGATCGTGGTCGTGTGGGGTTTTCCCTTCTTCTTCATGGCGTCGCTGTACTCGGCCCGCAGTGCCTTCAACAGCGCCCAGGTCCACCCGATGCTGCCGCCCGTCCTCACCCTGACGCTGGTGTGGGTGTTCGCGGCCTTCAGCCTGATAGGCGACGGCTTGCCGGGGGGCCCGCCCGTCGTCCAGTTCTGCTCCACGCTGGGCGGGCCGCTGTCGGTCACCGCCGTCTCGCTGTGGGAACTGCGGCGGATGAAGACCCGTTTCGGCGTCACCCTGCGCGCCTCCTGACACATGGACCGCGTATGGCTTTTCTCTCTCATCCCCCTGGCGATCGGCACGGTCTTCCTCGGTTTTGGTGTGCACGGCCTGCGCCGCGCCGGCGCGCTCCGCCGTACCGGTGTCACGGCCAAGGCCTGGATCCTGCGTCATGAGGCCAGGCGGGACGACGAAGGGTCCACCTTTCACCACCCCGTCGTGGCCTGGACGGACCGGGACGGGCGCAGGTGCGAGTACTCGTCCAGGTTCGGCCGCGCAGTGGTCACAAGCGGCTTCGGCGTGGGGGCGCAGGTCACGGTGACATACGATCCGCAAGCCCCCCACGTGTTCGCGGTTGAGGGCTGGGACATGAAGGCGGTCGACCTGCTGTTCACCGTGCTGGGATCGGTGCTCACGGCGGGCACGGTGACGGTGCTGCTCGTCCGGCTGCTCACGCTGTGACCGTGGCTCGCTGACAGCCGGGCGGCAGGCGGACGCGCGCCCTGGGCACTTGAGACTCAACTCGCCCGGTACTGCCCGGGCGTGGTCCCGTGCTCCCGTTTGAAGGCGTGCGAGAAGGCGTACGGGGTGCCGTAGCCGACGTCGCGGGCGATCACCGCCAGTGGTTGTGCGGTGTCGCGGAGCTGTGCCGCTGCGAGGGTGAGCCGCCACCAGGTGAGGTAGGCCATCGGAGGCCGTCCGACCAGTGTGGCGAAGCGGCGTGCCAGTGTGGGACGGGAGACCTTCGCCTCGGCGGCGAGGCGGTCGTTGGTCCATGGCGCTGCCGGGTCCGAGTGGAGGGCGCGCAACGCGGCGGTTGTCACCGGGTCGCTGAGTACCGCCGGCCAGAGCCCGGTGCCGCCCTCGGTCATCCAGGCGCGGACCATGTAGACGAGGAGAAGGTCGAGCAGGCTCGGGACGGCGATGCATGCGCCAGGCTGCTGCGTATCAAGTTCGTGGCCCAGCAGATCGATGGCGGTGCGCAGTTCACGGTGGCTGTCGGGGCGGTTGGGCAGATGGACGACGTCGGGCAGCTCCGCCATGAGCGGGTGGGCACGGCTGCGGTCCAGGCGGTACTTGCCGCACAGCATCCGCACCACGCCGCGACCGGCTCGGGGCTCATGCGCCCGCCTGTCGGTCCACTGCTCGAACCGCACCGCACGTTTCACGCCTGCCGCGTCGGCCGGGGCGTCCGCGATCACATGCCCGGTGCCGTGCGGCAGCAACACCGCGTCGCCCACACCGAGCGAGACCGGGTCGCCTCCATCGGGCAGGAGCCAGCAGCTGCCCTCCAGGACGACATGGAAGCCCGCGCCGTCGTACGGGTCGAGCCGCGCGCACCAGTTCCCGCTCGCGCGCACGCGGGTGGAGGACGGCCGCCCGATGCGTACGGCTGCAATCGCGTCGCTCACCACATCCATCGGCTCAGGGTATCGCCGACCGCCGCCCTCGTGAGAGGAATGCGTATTCGGGTGATCCGAACAAGCATTGAGAGGCTCACGTATCGCTTCATAGGGTCGACGTCATGATCAACGAAAACGTGTGGCGCCTTGTACTGGGAGACGTCGAGGTCATCCGGGTGGTCGACTGGCAGGGGCCCTACATCCCCTCGCTCGACCTGCTCCCGGGCAGCACCAGCGAGCTGTGGAAGGCCAACGAGGCCTGGCTGGCGCCCGACCACTGGGATCCGGAGACGGACCGGGCTGTGGTCGCGTTGCAGAGCTGGGTGTTGCGCAGCGGCGGACGGACCGTTGTGATCGACCCCGGCGTCGGCAACGGGCGCGAACGGCCCGGGGCACCGCGATTCCACCACTGGCAGGGTGATTTCCTCGGCGGACTGGAACGGGCCGGGGTGCGCCGAGAGGACGTGGACGTCGTGGTCAACACGCATCTGCACGCCGACCACGTGGGGTGGAACACCACTGCGGCCGACGGCGGTTGGGCACCGACGTTTCCCAACGCCCAGTACCTCGTCCCGGCCGCCGACGATGCCCACTTCGGCCCGGAGAACGGGTACGCGAACGGTCTGCGCGAGGTCGACCGGCTCATCTACGAGGACAGCGTGGCGCCCATCCACCGGTCCGGGCAGGCCGTGCGGTGGGACGGCGCCCACCGGATCGACAAGAACCTCACCCTGGAGTCCGCCCCCGGCCACACGCCCGGGTCGTCCGTCCTGAGGCTCACGTCCGGGAGCGACCGGGCGGTCTTCGTCGGCGACCTCGTACACAACCCGCTCCAGCTCCTGCGGCCCGACTGCAGCAGCTGCCTTTGCCACGATCCGGTACGCGCGGCGGCCAGCCGTATGCGGATCCTTGAACGGGCAGCGTCCGAAAAGGAATTGGTGGTACCGGCGCACTTCGGCGGTGCCGGTGCCGTCGAAGTGCGCAAGGAGCACGGACGGTTCACCCTCGGTGCCTGGGCCAGGCCTGCCGCGGCGGTCGCGGATCCCGACAGCGGCCCGCCTCGGACGGCCGCTGCGCCCCGCACCTCGTCGAACTAGTCTGCCGGGGTGCGGTGTGTCTCCACTGCCGTGGCCAGATGGCCGGCAAGGGGCTCAGGCAGTGCCTGGCCGTCAGCGGTCTGCAGGAGGGCGGCGGCGATCAGGTGCAGTTTGGTGTTGCTGTGCTGGGATGCGGTCACGAGGGCCTGCCAGGACTGCTGGGTGGTCAGGTGGAAGGAGGCCATGAGCATGCCGCGGGCCAGGTCGATCGTGGCGCGGGTCTGAAGCGCCCGGCGCAGCTGCGCGTTTTCGGCCGCGAGGTCCTCGCCGGCCGAGTCCGCGGTGGGTGCCGGCTGAGCGGGCGTCGGTCTTGCGGTGGTAGCCGGGTGCGCAGGGGGCCCCGCAGCGTCCACGGTGAAGTGCGGGAGGGTGTGGGCAAGGCCGAGCGGCGAGTCCGCGGCCGGACTGCCGGCGCGCGGGGTGAGGCTTTCGGCGGTCTCGTGGGCACGGCGGCGCACGTGCAGCAGGGCGGTGAGGGCGGAGCAGTCACGGAAATCGACCCCTGCGAGATCCAGCTCCAGGCCGTCGCTGTCGTGGTTCAGTGCATCGCTGAGGGTCTGCTGCAGTGCCTGGTCGCTGTCCAGGTCGAGTTCACCGGACACGGTCACGAAGAACCGGTCACCGGCCGTGTCGACGCTGAATGTCACGGGCGCCGGCGTCGGTGACTGCTTGAGCGTGGTGCCGCACTCGGGGCAGGGCCCCTCGTTGCGGGGGAGAGTGGCGTGGTGGGACATGAGGACTCCCGCACGTACCGGCTTCAGGACTACTCCAGCATCACCCGGCCCTCTTTTCATGTCAACCAATACATGAAACGAAATACGTCCTTTGCAATGCGTGAACTGAGTATCGTATCGTGGGGCCATGGATCGAGCGCCGCAACCGCACGCAGGCTGGACCTTCCTGACCAATCACTCCCGGGTGCTGGCCGCCATCGCGGAAGACCACACCGTCCGCATCCGCGATGTCGCCGTCCGTTGCCAGCTCACCGAGCGTGCTGTGCAGAAGATCATCGTCGACCTGGAAGAGGGCGGCTACCTCACCCACGTCCGGGAGGGCCGCTCGAACGTCTACCGCGTCGCTCCCGGCACGATGCTGCGTCATCCCTCGGATGCCCCGGCCGCCGTCGCAGACCTGCTGGCCATCCTGATCCGCCACGACTCGACGCGCTCCATGGCGTCCACCCCCGAGGCGCATGAAGCCCACGGACTCGACGGCTACAGCCATGAGATTCACAGGCGAGCCGTTGACAGCGATCAGCCGTCGGGCGGCGGCTGATCAAGGCCGGGTCTTCTTCGCCCACTGGCCTGCACGAGGGGCTCCTGCCGGTCGCAAGCGGCCCTCGGCAGGAGGTGGTCTCCCGGCCCGCTGTGATGGCGTACGGTAGGGATCACCGACGCGGGGTGGAGCAGCTCGGTAGCTCGCTGGGCTCATAACCCAGAGGTCGCAGGTTCAAATCCTGTCCCCGCTACTGCATGACGCAGGGCCCGGATCCACACGGATCCGGGCCCTACGTCGTTGCCGGCGCGGCAGGCGGTGTCACGGCCGCGGTCGGGGCGGCAGTGGCGCACTGCGGTGATCGTGGTGATGCAGGGGCCCAAGAACGTCGCCGCAATGTGTGCAGGTCAATCGGTGATCGTCACGCAGGGAAGACCGACGCTCTCGCCGCCGCGGAAGCCTTCCGCGCACAGCCGGGTGCCCGGCGCGAAGTGCCGCTGGGGATAGGCCTGGTCGCGGTAGGTCCGGAACGCGTCGACGTCCTCGACCTTCGTGTTGGCGCCCCACCCGTCGGTGGTCCACACGCGCGCGGAGATCCTGTGGGGCTGGTTGGTGTTGATGACCGACACCTCCACCCTTCCGAGATACGTCCCCGTGTCGTAGGTCTCGATACAGACGGCGTTGTTGCACCACTTGCCGGCAGCCAGCGCAGGCGGCCCAGCGGCGAAGACCAGACCGACCGCTGCAGCAGTCGCCGAAATACCCGTAACCATCTTCCGAAAGGCAGTCATACCTTGATCAACGAACGCTCCGGGTCCTTGTCACGCGCAGCCACCCACCGCGTGCCCGGCGTTGGCCCAGTCGAGTAAGTCACCGACGTGATTCGTGATCCGCGACGGATCCACCAGGGCCCCCAGCGCGTGGCGCCGAGTCCGACACGAGACGGCCGCCGACGGCGGTGCGATCGTCGCGTGTGGCGACCAGGTCGACGACGATCCCGCCGCGATGGTGCTCGCCGAGTGCCGTTGCAACGGCGTCTGTCACTGCTGCGACGAGCCGGGCCGCGATCTGCGGACCGTCGGCCCGGGTGAGCGCCTTCTCCCGGATGGCGAACGTCACGGTCGGCGCCGCATCTCGGCGGGCAACCCCGCCGACGGCCCAGCGGCCTGCCGGGAGCCCAGCGAGCTGTACGACGACGAGGTCGCGTGCCCACTCTCCGTACACGGAGGTGACCGCGTCCGTGAGTCGGGCGATGAGGTCGTTCTCGCGCCCGGTGAGCTGAGACTCGAGAGCGTGGACGGTGAGATGAGGCATGGTCGGTTGTCTCCCGTGGTCGGAACTCGGCGTCGGACCTCTGCGCCGAGACTTCGTGGACCGCCCGGCAACCTGCGCGCCGAGCCGTCCCGGACGCGTGCTGCGGCGAACCGCGGGCATGCGGTCGCCGTTGTGGCCGGCCGCTGCGGCCGCCACCCACATCGACGTGGCGATGGCCTCGATCGTCAGGAGACGGGCCGCCGTTGTCGCCCGCTGACATCCGCGGGTCCTGATCCGTCGTATCTCGCAGGGGGATCCGTACGTGGCGAGCGAAAGGCGCTGACCGAATGGACATCACAGGCGGAAACGAAGACGCTCCGGCGCGGCCCGGGGACGAGCCGCTCATGTCGCAGCGGCGCAGCCTCGCCAATCTCGCCTACCGACTGCTCGGCTCGCTGACCGAGGCGGAGGATGCCGTCCAGGAGGCGTACGCCCGCTGGTTCGCTCAACCTGTCGAACGCCGGGGCGCTGTCGCGAATCCCGGGGCCTGGCTGACCACCGTCGTGAGCCGGATCTGTATGGACCAGCTCCGTTCGGCGCGTATGCGCCGGGAGCGATACGTCGGTGAGTGGATTCCGGAGCCACTGCCGGCGCGGGCCGAGTGGAGCGCGCTCTCCCACGGCTCGACGACAAGAGATCCGGCCGACCACATCACGCTGGACGAGTCCGTCGAGATGGCGTTCCTGGTCGTGCTCGACTCGATGACGCCGGCCGAGCGCGTCGCCTTCATGCTGCACGATGTCTTCCGGGTGCCGTTCAACGAGGTCGCGGAGATCGTCGGCCGCACGCCGGGTGCCTGCCGCGAGCTCGCCTCGTCGGGCCGTCGACGAGTGGCTGCTGCCCGCACCCACGGTGCACAGGCCCGGCGGCGTTCTGCCATCGTCGGTGAGTTCCGCCAGGCGTGGCAGGCCAAGGACGTGGATGCCCTGGTACGACTCCTCGACCCGTCGGTCGTGGCCATCGCCGACGGTGGCGGTCGCGCGATGGCCTCGCCGGTGCCGGTCCAAGGCCACCAGCGGGTTGCGGAGTTCCTCGTACACCTGGCGACGCTCGCCGGTCGACTCGACCTCCTTGAGCGGACCGTCAATGGCCAACCTGGCCTTGTTGCGGTCAACGGCAGTCAGGTGCTGACCGTGTACGCGTTCGACACCGACGAGTCCCACATCCGACGTATCTGGGCGATTCGCAATCCGGACAAGCTCCGGTCCTGGGGCAGTTGAGGTGCGCGTCGGCCTCGAACCTGACAACTCCCGCTGCAGGGCCGTCGATCGGTCGGGCCGTCGGCGCGCTTTGATGCCGTGCTCGAACCGGCCGGACCCAGATCTCCGAAAGGAAGCATCGATGTCGTTCAACTCGCACACCCTGCACCTGACCGTTCGCGGCACGGACGAGGCATCCGCCTGGTACCAAAAGGCCTTCGGAGCCGCAGAGCTCACCAGGCTGGTGGTACCCGGCGGCCGGCTGATCCACGTCCAGATCCGCATCGGGACGCTCACCCTGATGCTGGCCGACGAGTTCCCCGAGATGGAGTCCTTCGGGCCGCAGCACTTCGGCGGCACCTACGGCGCCATCTATCTGCATGTCGACGATGTCGACGACACCTGGCAGCGGGCCGTGGATGCCGGAGCCACCGTGATCCGCCCATTGAGCGACACCTTCTGGGGCGAGCGAGAAGGCCAGCTGCTCGACCCCTTCGGTCATCGGTGGGGGCTCACGCAGCATCTCCGCGACGTCCCGCTCGCCGAGCTCCAGGAACTCACGACCGAAGCATTCTCCGGCCTCACCGCAGGCTGAACGCCGGGGCGTCGGCGGCACGTTCGGGAGGGACTCTCCGAGTGCGACCATGGTCAGCACCGGGTCGAGCACCTGTCTGACCGCCGGCGTCCCTGACCGACGCCGGATTCTAAGATCTACGGCATGGCAACACGACTCGTGCAGATCAATATGAAG
The DNA here is from genome assembly GCF_052543295.1 of Streptomyces sp. SAS_270. Classification (NCBI taxonomy): domain Bacteria; kingdom Bacillati; phylum Actinomycetota; class Actinomycetes; order Kitasatosporales; family Streptomycetaceae; genus Streptomyces; species Streptomyces sp. SAS_270. The sequence continues at coordinate 72,747 of NZ_JBMNDS010000022.1, read as the reverse complement.
GCGCTGGACGACTCCGCGCTCGGCCGGTTCTGGGCGGAGGCACTCGGTTGGGGTATCGACAGCGAGGCACCCGGCGTGACCAACCTCGAACCCGTGGGCTTCGCCTACCCAGACCCCGTGGCCGTCTGCATCGACATCATCGCCCGCCCGGAACCCAAAACGGTGAAGAACCGGGTCCACCTCGATCTGGCCACCACCTCGGTCGCTCATCAGGCGGAGTTGGTCGCGCGACTGACGGATCTCGGCGCGACGCTCGCCGACGTGGGCCAGGGCGACGTCCCCTGGACGGTCATGGCCGACCCGGAGGGCAACGAGTTCTGCGTCCTGGAGCCCCGTCCGGTCTACCGGGACACCGGGCCGATCGCCGCGGTGGTGGTCGACTGCACCGACCCACGAGAGATGGCCCGCTTCTGGGACGAGGCGATGGACTGGACGCTGCACGAAGTCACCGACGACCACGCGACCATGCGCTCCGCCCAAAACGTCGGCCCCTACCTTGAGTTCATCCGCACCCCCGACACCAAGAGCGTGTGGAACCGCGTCCACCTCGATGTCTGCCCCTACCCCGGTGACGACCTGGCAGCAGAGGAAGCCCGACTGCGTGCGCTGGGCGCCACCGACCCCGGAATCGACCAGTCCACAATCTCCTGGACGATTCTGGCCGACCCGGAAAGCAACGAGTTCTGCCTCCTCACGCCCCGCTGACCTCGAGCAACGGCGCGGTGATCCAGCGCTTGTCATCGGACGCCAGGAAGGCTCAGGCGAAGTCTGCTGCGGTGATGCCGTCGGGATGTCCGGACGGCCACTCCACCAACTCGATGCGATAGCCATCCGGGTCCGTGAGCCACGACGTCTTCGGGCCGTGCGGGCCGCCCGGGTACTGGAGGGGTTCGGGCCTCAGGCCGGCTTCGGTCAGCGTCTCCATGGTGGTGGCGAGCTTCTCCACCTGGATCGCGAGGTGGTCGAAGCCGCTGCCCACGTCGACCGGTCCGTCGCCGGGGCGGTGGACCAGTTCGAGCGAGGCCGCCGGTTCGTCGGGGAACTTGAGGATCACGAGGTGAGCGCCGTCGCCGACCTCGACCCTGCCCAGTTCGGTGTAGCCCAAGGCGGTGTAGAAACCGAGCGAGCGGTCCAGGTCGGTGACGCGGTAGGAGACGAAGAGCGTCTTCACGCGGCCTCCTCGGGGCGATGCAACCGGTAGCGGAGATGGGTGACGTCTCGATCCTCGAGCCGTCGGACGAGGTCGAGTTCGATGTGATCGCTACCCAGGTGGTCGAACAGCCGTCGGCCGTCCCCGAGGAGGACCGGAACCAGGTGGATCTCCAACTCGTCCATCTGCCCGGCTCGGAGAAGTGCTTGGGCCGCCCCCGCCCCATGGACCATGACCGGCCGGTCCCCTGCGGCTGCGCGAGCCTGACGGGCGCAGTCCTCGACATCGGTGATGAAACGCGCGTGGCCGGGTGGCACGTCCCCGTCATCCACCTGGTGGGTGAGTACGAAGATCGGCACGCCGTCGTGGTGGTCGCCCTGCCAGCGCCCGGCGAGTTCGAAGGTCCGACGGCCGGAGATCAGCGCGCCGGTCGCCAGCGCTTCGCGGTAGACGTCGCCGCTCGGACCGTCGGACTCCCGGTCGTCGAGCCAGTTGAAGAGCCGTCCACCGTCGCGTCCGAGCTCCTGACCTGGCCGATCGTCCGGGCCGGCGATATAGCCGTCGAGCGACATCGACATGTACAGCCGAATGGGATTGTTCATCCTGGCCTGCATCTCTCCTCCATGACACCGGGATCCGGTCTGATCCTCCGGCGGGGCGGGTTTGTCACAAGGAAGACTTCAGGCAACCGGCAAACTCATCGGCCCGACGCGCCGCCTGCTGCCGGGCGGACTCGACGAGCTCGAAGAGTGGCGAATCGACTGGGAAAAGGTGTCGCCCGAGCGCGCAGCGGATCGTATCGTCGCCGTTGTGAAGCTGCTCTCCGTCAATATCGGCCGGCCCCATCCCAACCCGTGGAAGGGTCTGAGCTCGACGGGCATTGACAAGCGGCCCGTTGACGGTCCGGTCGCCGTTACCGCCCCCGGCCCCAAGGGCACCGGCGCGGTGGGTCTGGCCGGTGACCGGGTCTACGACCTGAAGCACCACGGCGGCTCCGACCAGGCCGTCTACGCCTATGCCCGCGAGGATCTCGACGGGTGGGAGGCCGAGTTGGGCAGGTCGCTCGCGAACGGGGTTTTCGGAGAGAACCTCACGACCCTGGGGCTGGACGTCAACGGCGCCCTGATCGGTGAGCGCTGGCGGATCGGGCCGGATGTCGTCCTGGAGGTGTCGTGCTCGCGGATCCCGTGCGCGACGTTCCAGGGCTGGCTGGAGCGTGACGGTTGGATCAAGCGGTTCATGCAGGCCGCGCGGCCGGGCGCGTATCTGCGCGTGATCGAGCCCGGCGATATCCGCGCCGCTGACCCGGTCGAGATCGTGCACCGGCCTGATCATGATGTGACCGTCGAGCTCGCCTTCCGGGCCATGACTCTGCAACCGGAGCTGCTTCCGCGGCTGCTGGTCGCCGACGCCCTGATTGAGGAGGGCAAGGAGCTGGCCCGCCGGCGTACCACTGCGTAGGCACCGACGTCTGGCTGCGCCTGCGTGAGTCGCCATGACCGCGGAACTCCTTGGAATCGACTATCCAGGGCTCGGCGGACGAGCCGGCTAGTGCGCCACCCGGTAGCGGAGGCGCCCCTTGATCCTGGTCTTCGCCTGCGACGAGCCCCGGCCTGCGCCCGCTGCATCTCGGCGTCCGAGACCATAAGCAACTCACGGACAACGTTCCTGCGTACGGCGGGTTGAACGGCCGTTCTTTAGGCCATGAGGGCAGTCTCCCGGCCGCGACTGCGACGGTCACCGGCCGGCGTACCGCAGTCTTCCTCTGGCGCCACACCGATGGCCCGTGCCGCAGCCCAAGGAGAGGTTCATGCCCCGACTCCCGTACCTGGCCGGTATCGCCGCGACCGCCGTCGCCCTCGGCGTGCTCGCATCCGCTCCCGCATCCGGTGACGAGCCGATCGTGTCGCAGCCGCGCGTGGTCGCCCACTTCGACTTCGCCGCAGGGGAGACACCCGAGAACATCGCGCTCGAACCCGACGGCTCCGCCGACCTGACCTTCGCTTTCGCCCGCCAGGTCGCCAACGTGACCCGGCACGGAAACATCCGCGGACGCGTCACCCTGCCCGCCGTCGCGCACCCGAACACCCCCATCATCCACAACGCCATCGTTCTCGGCATCGCCCGCGCTCACGACGGCACCCTCTACGTCAACTACGCCACCGGCACCAGCAAGACCGGCATCTGGCGCATCGCGCCCGACGGCAGCAAGCCCAAGCAGATCGCCCAACTGCCCACGAACGGGCTGCCCAACGGCCTCGCCCTCGACGAGCACCGGGGCGTGCTCTACGCGGCCGACTCGGTGCGGGGAATCGTCTGGCGCGTGCCGGTGACAGGAGGCGAGCGCACCGCGTGGGCCACGGCAAAGGCCCTCGGCCCGGTCCCGTCCAAGACCGGCTTCGGGGCCAACGGCATCAAGGTCCACGACCACGCCGTCTGGGTGTCCAACACCGACCGCGGGACGCTGCTGCGCATCCCCGTACGCCGAAACGGCTCCGCGGGCAGGCTCGAGACCCAGGCGACAGGGCTCGACGGTATCGACGACTTCGCGTTCACCTCACGCCACGCAGACACCGTCCTCGCCGCGGTGAACGGCACCAACCAGGTCGTCGTGGTGCGCCCTGGCGGTACCCACTCCGTCGTTCTCACCCAGCAGGACGGGATCTCGAACCCGACCTCCGTGGCCGTACACGACCGGAGGGTCTACGTCCCCAGCGCCGCGTACTTCGCCACCGAGCCGGACCCGAACCTGCTCCTGGCCCGCCTGAACCGTCGATAGGGGTCTGGCCAGGCGTGACCAAAGGGACGGGCCCGCTTCCCGGGCCCGTCCTTCTCGCTCTGCGACCCCGGACACAGCGGTGAGGTTCGCCCCAGGCGCTTGGTGAAACCGCCCAGCAGCCGCCGGTCAGGGGAGCGCGATGGCGCCATGGCCACTGGTGACGCGAAGAAGGTCCAGTTTCCCCGCGTCGGTGCTTCCGGTCGCTGCCGTGTAGGTGACCATGCGCAGGTCGGCGCCGGGGACGATGAGGACGTCGCAGTCGAGCCGGATGTCGCCGATCTGAGGATGCCGGATCGTCTTGCGGTCGGTGGTGTGTTGGGCGGCGGTCGTCTGCGTGGCCCAGTGATGAGCGAAGGCATCGGACACGTTTCGCAGTTCCTGCACGAGGCGATCCAGCTGGGCGTCCCCGGGATAGCGGGACACCGCGTCCTTGAGGTCGGCGACGATCGACGCCTCGAAGACGTCTGGTCCGTGCTCGGATTGGACGGGCAGCATTGAGGCGTGTGCGAGGCCGTTGCCGAAGAGCGCACGAGCGAGGTTCCGTTCGGTGGGCGGGACGACGGCGGCATCGCCGAAGACGGCGCTCCACATGGTGTTCCACCACACCAAGGTCCAGTCAGCGCTGAACACGCCGACCGGGACGTCGCCCAGACGCGCGGCGAGCCGTTGGATGCCCGCGGGCACATGGCTGCTGACCGTCCCGTCCTGCGGCGGCAGGAGCCCGGCGCTTCGGTACAGCTGGTCGCGTTCGCCGGGGGAGAGCTGAAGGGCACGTGCGAGGGCGCCGACGACCTGGGCCGAGGGATTCCTCGCACGTCCCTGCTCCAAGCGCAGGATGTAGTCGACGGAAAGCCCGGCCAGTTGCGCGAGCTCCTCGCGGCGCAGTCCCGGGGCACGCCGGCCGTCCGTCACGGCGAAGCCGGCGTCGGCCGGAGCCAGGCGGTCTCGCCAGGCGCGTACGAGAGTGCCGAAAGCGGAGCGGGAGGAAGCCATGGGGTCATTCTGGCCGCGCGGCCCAGGATGAGCCTGGGTACTGCCAGTCCTAGGGACGGGGACGGCACTGGTCGGCGGTGGCGCGAGCGGCGAACGTGGACACGTGCCCGGGCCGGACGCCATCGGCCGGCCAGTGAAGGAGCCTTCGATGAAGCACACCATCGTGATGACGGGCGCGAGCCGCGGGATCGGCCGCGTCGCCGCCAGGCACATCCTGCGCCAGTCGCCGGACGCGCACCTCCTCGTAGTCGCCCGAGCATTCTCCGGCACACAGTTCGCCGCGGAACTCGCTACCGGCGGGCACACGGTCTCGTACGTCTCGGCGGACCTCGGCTCGCTGGACAGCGTCCGCTCGGCCGCCACCGAGATCCGTGACCGGCTCGATCGCGGCGACCTCCCGCCGCTGCGCGGCTTCGTGGGCAACGCGGGCATGCAGTACACGAACGCGCTCACCGAGACACCCGACGGGTTCGAGTCCACCTTCACGATCAACGTGCTCGCCAACCATCTGTTCGTCCGCCTGCTCCAGGACCGCTTCGCCGCTCCCGCCCGGATCGTCATCACCGCCAGTGACACCCACTTCGGCGACTTCAAGCACAACATGGGCATGGTGCCCGGCCCAGCCTGGAAGCCCCCGGACGTCCTCGCCCGCACCGGCGCCTTCCCCAACCCGGACACCGCGGCCGCCGGGCGCACCGCGTACTCGACGAGCAAGCTGGCCGCCATCCACCTCGTGCACGAGTACGCGCGCCGCCTTCCGGCCGGGATCGACGCCGTCGCCTACAACCCGGGCTTCGTCCCCGGCACCGGCCTCGCCCGCAACGCCGACCCCGTCTCCCGGTTCGCGATGCGCCGCATCCTGCCGGTGATGGCCCTCACCCCGTTCGCCACCAGCCGCAACGCCGCGGGCCGCCATCTCGCTGACCTCGTCCTCGGCACGCTCCGGGCGCCGACCGGCTCCTACGTCGACCGCGACCGCGTGGACCGTTCGTCGGAGGAGTCCTACGACGAACGGCGTGAAGGCGAACTCTGGGATGCCGTCGAACGTCTCACCGCGGCGTGAGCGGCCAGGACGACGGAGACGCTCTGTCCTGCGGCGGCTCGGCAGGAGGTGGTCTCCCGGCCCGCTGTGATGGCGTACGGTAGGGATCACCGACGCGGGGTGGAGCAGCTCGGTAGCTCGCTGGGCTCATAACCCAGAGGTCGCAGGTTCAAATCCTGTCCCCGCTACTGCATGACGCAGGGCCCGGATCCGCACGGATCCGGGCCCTGCGTCATGTCGGCGACGGTGATCTCGCCGCCAACATCATCGAGTGCTGATGGGCACGCCACCGCGGCACGTCACAGCGTCGCGGTCGTCCCCTGTCCGGAGGCGCTGCCCGCGAGCCACTGCTCCCATCCCAGGTTGAAAGCGGCGTAACCGTTGTCGGCCGGCGCCTTGGCCCGGGACGAGCCGGTGATGGTGACGGGATCACCCTGCTTGACCTGGCCGTAGAACCACTTGGCGTCCGAAATGGACAGGTGGACGCAGCCGTGCGAGCCGCGGGCGCTGCCGCTGCCCGGATTCGGGTCGCCGGTCGAGTAGTGCACGTATGTGCCGGACTGGGTCAGGTGGACGTCCCAGGGCAACGTCAGGTCGTAGTAGTTGGCGCTGCCCTTGTCACAGCTGATACCGACGCTGCAGGAGGTCATGTGGACCTTCTCCTGCTTGTCGATGACGGCCATGGTGCCGTTCCACGTCGGATACTCGGCGCTGCCCGCGTTGATCGACAGGGTGCGCACCGGCGTGCCGTTGCGGGTCACCTTCATGGTGTGGCCGGTCACCGAGACATCCGCGCGCACATCGTCACCGACCTTGAAGGTGTGCGTGTAGGTGCGCACGCCGTAGCGCCCGTTGCCGTTGCTGATGCCCTTCATGTCGGCGTCGACCTTCACCGTCGTACCGGAGGGCCAGTACGTCTTCGGGCGCCAGTCGGCACGCTTGTCGCCGAACCAGTGCCAGGCGCCCGCCACCGGCTGCGAGGCGCTCACCTTCATGTGCTTCTCGACCGTGGCCCGCGCCTTGGCCGCCACCGGGTTGGTGAAGACCACCGAGATCGGCATGGCCACGCCGACCGTCGTTCCTGTCTGCGGGGTGATCGTCTCCAGCAGCATCGGCGGGCCCGCGGGCTTCGACGGTGTGGGCGAGGACTTCGCGCTCGCCTTTCCCGACCCCTTCGCGTCGCTGCCGCTCGCCTTGTCGCCGCTGCCCCCGCCGCAGGCACTCGCGCCCACCAGCAGCACACCCGTGACGAGTGCGATCCCTATGCTGCCCTTGCGCCGTCCCACGACCTGCCCCGCTCTCTCGCTGTTCGGCCCTGACGGGCCCGCTCACTGTCAGACAGTGCCGGTGTGGACCGCAGTTGCACATGTTGCGTAAAACATGTCTCAAGTCTCGCTGCGCACCGCCGGAGCGGGGACAGCCGGGGCTACTTCGGCATCTGGAAGCCGCCGATCTCCCGCTCGAGCAGTTCGGCCAGCCGCAGCGCGGTGCGGTCCTCGAACATCGGACCGATGAGCTGCACTCCCACCGGCAGACCCTCGGGGGACGGACCCGTTGGTACGGCGGTCGCGGGCAGGCCCGGCATGGTGGCCACGCCGGCCCAGACGAGCTGGTCGAAGTAGGGGTACCCGACGCCGTCGATGTCGAGCCGGCGTCCCAGGGGATCGGGGTTGTGGTCGTGCGGGAACGCGGGAGTGGGCGTGATGGGACACACCACGGCGTCGAACTCGGCGAACAGCTGCCGCCAGCCGTGGCGGTGGAGCTCGCGACGGCCGTTCGCCTCGATCCAGTCACGGTGGCTGAACACCATGCCGCGCAGCCGCGCCGCATCCAGACTCTGGTCCTCCGCGCTCAGTCCGGCGGCGTGGATCTGCAGCTGCTCGTACGCTTCGACGGGAAAACGTGCAACGGTGCTCGAGAACAGCAACTGCGTGTAGAGCGTGGCGGCTTCGCTCAGATCGGGCAGCAGCGGACTGTGCCGCTCGACGCGGGCGCCGCCTGCGGCCAGCGCGCCGGCCACCCGGTTCACGCCCGCCCGCACAGCCGACCCGGTCGGAATGAACGGATGCTCCTCCAGGACCAGGACCCGGAAATCACCCAGGCGCTCGTGACGCGGGGGCGGCAGCTTCACGTTGTGCGCCACACCGAACGTCAGCGGATCCGGTCCGGCCATGACATCGAGCAGCAGCGTGAGATCGCGGGCCGTACGCGCCATCGGACCGACCACGGCGAGGTCGGCGTCGGCCGGCAACGCCGGCACACGCGGCGGGACCATACCGCGGCTCGCTACCAGCCCGAGCGTCGGCTTGTGCGCGTAGACACCGCAGAAGTGCGCCGGGGTACGCAGCGAACCGGCGAGGTCGGAGCCGATGGACAGCGCGCCGAATCCCGACGCCAGGGCCGCCGCTGATCCGCCGGAGGACCCGCCCGGTGTGCGACGGTGATCCCACGGGTTGTTGGTGGTCCCGTAGATCTCGTTGAAGCTCTGCACATCCTGCAGCCCCACCGGCACATTGGTCTTGCCGAGCACCACCGCGCCCGCGTCCTTGAGCCGCGACACCTGCACCGCGTCCTCAGCCGGCATGTAGTCCCGGTGCAACGGCATACCCCAGTTCGTGGGCAGTCCGGCGATGTTGTAGCACTCCTTGATCGTCACCGGAATGCCGAGCAGCGGCCGCTCCTCACCGCGGGCACGCGCCCGGTCGGCATCGCGCGCGGCCGCCCGCGCGCGGTCGAAGTCCGGCACACAGATCGCGTTGATCGCCTTGTCGTCCCGCTCGATACGGGCAATCGCCTCGTCGGTCAATTCCGCCGAGGTCACCTCACCGGCACGCAGGGCAGCCATGAGTTCTTCGGCGGTCTGAAAACTCCATTCCATGATTCCGACCGTACCGGCCACCCGAACGGGCCATGAAAAGGCATTTCGCACAACAGGATGGACGCCCGAATACTCGCCATCTCCCGCCCCGGCAAAGCCAGTTCACCCGCGGTCACCGGCGTTGGCGTGGACCGGGCCGGGGCTACCGCCTGTCGAGTGCCTTGTCGAGGGTGATGGCCGCGTCGATGAGGGCGAGGTGGGTGAACGCCTGGGGGAAGTTGCCGAGTTGGCGGCCCGTCGGGTCGGTTTCCTCCGCGTACAGGCCCAGGTGGTTGGCGTACCCCATCATCTTCTCGAACACCAGCCGTGCCTGGTCCGTGCGTCCCGCCCGGACGAGGGCGTCGACGTACATGAACGTGCACAGGGAGAACGTGCCCTCGGAGCCGCGCAGGCCGTCAGGTGACGCCGTCGGGTTGTAGCGGTAGACGAGGCTGTCGCTGACGAGTTCCCCGTCGATGGCGTCAAGGGTCGAGGCCCACATCGGGTCCTCGGGGCTGAGGAACCCGACCGTGGCCATGCGCAGCAGCGAGGAGTCCAGTACGTCGCTGCCGTAGTGCTGGACGAAGGCCTGGCGTTCCTCGTTCCATCCCTTGGCCATGACCTGTTCGTAGGCGGCGTCCCGCTCGGCCTGCCAGCGTCCGGACGCCGAGGGCCAGCCTTTCGAGTCGGCGAGGCGCAGAGCGCGGTCGAACGCCACCCATGACATGACGCGGCCGTAGGTGAAGTCCTGGCGTCCGCCGCGGGTTTCCCAGATTCCTTCCTCCGTCTGGTCCCAGTGGTCGGCCAGCCAGTCGAGGTTTTCCCGCATGGAGGTCCATCCGGCGTGTCCGACCTGGAGTCCGTGTTGGTGGGCGAAGTACATGCTGTCCAGTGCCTCGCCGTAGATGTCCAGTTGGAGCTGCGTTGCTGCGCCGTTGCCGATGCGTACCGGGAAGGAGCCCGCATAGCCCTCCCAGTGGTCGAGGGTCTGCTCCTCCAGGTCGGCCGATCCGTCGACCTTGTACATGACGTTGAGCGGGCCGGTCTTCCCGCTGTTGCCCGCCCGTTCCTTGACCCGGTCGCTCAGCCAGGCAATGAACGCCCGGGCCTCCTCCGTGAATCCCAGCCCGAGCAGGGCGTACACGGAGAAGGAGGCGTCGCGGACCCAGGTGAAGCGGTAGTCCCAGTTGCGTTCGCCGCCCAGTTGCTCCGGGAGGGCCGTCGTGGGGGCGGCCACCACCGCGCCGCTGGGTGCGAAGGTCATGAGCTTCAGTGTGATCGCGGAACGCTCCACCATCTCGCGCCAGCGCCCGGTGTAGTGCGACTGCGCCAGCCAGGAGCGCCAGAACGCCACGGTCTGGTCGAAGAGCTGTTGGTATGCGTCCAGGCGGACCTCGGCGGGTGGCCCGTCGGCGCCCACCTCCAGGACCAGCCCGCGCTGTTCGCCGGCCTGCAGGGGCAGCGACACGTGCAGATCGCCGTCCTGAACCGTGAGAGCGTCGAGGAGTCGCTTGTCGTGCGGTTCGCGGATGGGGTGCACGGTGAGTTCCGTGCCGTCCTGCGCGGCGAAGACCGCTCCGTGCGAGGTGATGTGCAACTCGTGCTTGCTGCGTCCGTAGTCGAACCGCGGGGCGATCTCCACCTGGAAGGTCATGCTGCCGCGCACACAGCGGACCATACGTACCAGCCGGTGGCGGGAGGTGACCGTCGTACCGGTCACGGGCATGAAGTCGATCACCTCACCGGCGCCCGCCTCGGTCATGAAGCGGGTCACCAGGACCGCCGTGCCGGGCAGGTACAACTGTTTGGTCGTATGGGTGGAGTGCGCCGGCCGGACGGTGCAGTGACCGCCCTTGTCCTTGTCCAGCAGTGCTCCGAAGACACTCGGCGAGTCGAACCGTGGGGAGCAGAACCAGTCGACCGCGCCCTCGGTGGTCACCAGCGCCGCGGTCTGCAGATCGCCGATGAGTCCGTGGTTCTCGATCAGTGGGTAGCCGTCCATCGGGGCGCCCCTTTCGGGTGTGAGATTCACCTGGACGTACCTCAAAGAGGGTGGTGGTCATCGTCGGTGGTTTTGCGGTTCCGGTTGGCCATTTCTTCCCAGAAGGCGTGCAGTTGGCTGACGGGGATGCTCACCCAGGGTGCGGTGTGCCGGCTGACGGCGGGCAGGCGCCAGCGGAAGCGGCTGTGCAGGAGCGCCTGTTGCTGTCGGCAGAACAGCTCGGCCATCTCCGCCTGAGCGTTTCCGGTCTTGGGGGGATAGGGGCACAGCCGGAACTCGCAGGGGGAGCGGCAGGTGGTGCGAGATCCGTCCCGGTCGGCCCGTCCGACACTGCGTTCGGGGTGGAGAAGGTTGCGGTCGTGGGTGAGGCAGTGCGGGAGGTCGTCCTTGTTCGCGAGTTCCAGACGTTCCTCGATGTCGTCGGGGCTCCCGTTGCCCTCGGTGAGGTTGAGCATGACCAGTACGTCGGCGAGAAGGCGTTGGGCCCGGGGGTGCAGGCTGCTCCAGCCGACGGACGGGGCGATCCACAGGTTGTGTTTGCGGTAGCGCTCCGGATCGGCCGGGGTGGAACCGACGGTGTCGCTGACTCCGTTCTCGTCGATCCAGATGAACCGCTCGGGGTGGCCTGTCTCCAGGGCCAGGGTCACCAGATCGCCGACTTCGGCGATGAAGGGGTGGAGGACCTTTTCAGCGTGGCGTTCGTAGGTGGCGCCGACTTGGGCCGGGGTCTCGTGTGCGCTGCCGGCCAGCGCGAGCCATCGGGTGACCGAGCTGATGGGATCCAATGGGGCGTTGGATGCCACGTCGCCGTCCGTCGCGCGTCCAATGCTGTCGGGGAGCTCCCACAGGCACAGTGCATGAAGCAGACTCAACTGCGCGTACCAGTAGCGACTGCAGGTGAGCATCTTCTCCGCCTGCTTCACCAGGTAGGCCCGGGTCTCTTCGTAGGCGCCCGGGTGCCGTCTCCTGCGGTTCGCCGCGTTCTTGAAGCCCTGGGCCAAGGCGTTCTCCAAGGAGAGCGGTATGAGCGGCTTCTGCTGTCCGGTTGCGGTGATCAGGTTGCGCAGCCAGAGGCTCAGCCGTTCCTTGGCCTCGTCACGGTATTTTTCGGAGACGGAACCGACGATCATGGGAACGAGCCAGGCCCGGAGGGTGAAGTGGCGCCACCACGTGGTGCGGCTCCGCTCGTATTCCTCCACGATCCCGTCGTGCTCCCGCTGTCTCTTTTCCGCCGCCTCCGGGTCGTCAGTCGGGTCCGAATCCTCTTCACTGAGCCACGCAGTGTAGTCGTGGTCGAACTTCTTTTTGGCGTCACGGATCTTTTCCAGGTACTGGGATATGGGATCGGATCCGAGGGGGAATTCCGTGCGCAGGTCCTGGAAGGCCGAATCGCCGCCGGCAGCGATTTGATGCGAGATCGCGATCCGGACAGCGTAGGAGGGCTCATGTGTGCCGATCTGGAAGAGGCGCTTGTAGGGAAGAGGCGGTCGCACGCACTCCTGCCCTGAGCGTTCTGAAGAGGGATGGCTCCCTTTGCTGCGGCGGTCCCGTTCACGCAGAGCGGATCCGAAGTTCCGAACCAACCTCAGCTTCGCGTCCTCGATGGTCCGCTGGTCGCCTCTGATATCGAGGCGCGCCCATTGTTCATCGAGTTCTTGGGCCAGTGTGTCCTGTATTGGCGCCGGATCGACACAGTCTATTTCCAGGGCTGCGGCGTACAGGTCGAAGTACTTTGCGTCGTGCCGGTACGCGGCGGCATTGCTGAGCAGCTCGGCCAGCCTCTGCGGCGTTCCATGACTGCCCTGTGCGTGCGGAGTGGTGTGGGGGTGGGTGGCCGACTGAGTGGTGACGAGATCTGCCCGGTGGCGTGAGAGCAGCACGAGAGCGATGAGCAGTTCTCGGGACGGGCCCGGGCTGTGCAGCGCCGGTTCGATGACCGCGCCGATCTTGTCGTCCGGTATCTCCCTGAGCAGGCGATATCCCAGATAGGCCTGGAGGATGCTGTGGGGGAAACGAACCTTGTTCTCGCTGCCGTACACCAGCCCGAGAAGCTGTCCGTTGGCGGTGTATCTCGCCAACTCTGTACGGCACTCGTTGGGGTAGTCCAGGGTGTTGAGCCAGGGCGCCGACACGCCGATCTTTCGGCCCAGCACGCCCCAGATGGCGTCGCGTTGCGCCGGGGTGACGACCAGGCGGGTCCCATGTTGTTGGGCACCGCCCGGAGGTTCGTGGTGATTGCCCTGAGGCTGCGTGCGATGAAGCAGGTCGTCCACGTGCGCGCTGACGAAGTCATCGAACGTCACCTCGAGACTGTCCTGCAGCAGTCCCAGGCAGGCCAGTGCCGACACGACCCACATGGTTTCCCGACGTTCCCCGCGGTCCATCACCAGATCGTCGAATATGCGGCCGTCTTCAATGGCCTGTCGGTAGGTGTTGAGAAACCCGAGCCTGAGAGTGGAGCAGTCGTTGCTGCGTGTGTCCAGGCGATCGTTTTCGTCACGGAGGGTCAGATGCTCCAGCAGCCCGCACCGCTGCAGCAGCCGGGCGATCCGTAGATAGATCGGCGAATCCACGACCTCGGCGGTCTCCACCACCCAGTCGAGACGGCGTTCGTCCAGCTCGCCGGGCTCCCGTACCAGATATTCCAGGGCCGCTTCCTCGCTCAACGGTTCCATATCGGCGATCGCGGCCCGGGTGCCCTCCAGCGGTGTGTGCGGGCGCGAGGCGATGACCAGGGGAAGCTTCTGGCGATCCGCTCGCTCTATCGCCCGGCGGATGATGTTGTCGCGGTCCTCCTGGTACTTCTCGTCGAGAAGAGCCTCTTCCAGGCCGTCGGCGATGACGACGATCTTGCCGTCGAGCCTCAGCTGCCGCCACGTCTTGTCGATGCTGCTGCCGGCGAGCGCTCCTTGGTCCGCTTCTTCCGCGAAACGGCGCCGTGCCATTTCCTCGAAGTCGAGTTCGGCGCCCTTCATGTCGCGCAGACTGATCGGCACGGGAACGGCGGACTGCTGTGCCAGCATCCGAGTGAGTTCCACCAGAACGGCTGTCTTGCCGACACCCACACCGCCGACGAGCAGATAAGGCTTCCGGGTTTTCCGATTACGGAGTGTCTGGGCCATCACCTGGGACAGTTCGTGGCGCCCGACGATCCGGTTGACGAGGGTTCCAGCCGTGGGGACCAGATCATGTGGATGTGTACGCGCCTTGTCGATGAGCGGCTTTTTGGTCTTGTGGTACCAGTACAGAAGAAAGAGCGCCAGTAGCAGGGAACCCGTGAGAACTGGGCCCACGATGTGGGAGACGGCATCGAACCATGGGGATTCCAGCACGTTATTGAAATCTGATTCATTGCCCTTCAGGAAATCATAAATGGCCAGTCCTACCCAAATGAAAAGCAGAGCCGTCCCGAGGAAAGCGTATGCGCGCAGCAGGGGGCCGAGGGAAAACCATCCGGGGCGCCACTTGCGAGCTGTGGCGACGCCCTTGCGTGCCTCCCTTTCAGTCCTGAACCTGCGCCAGATTCGGCCCGTTGCCCCTGAGATCCGGGACCACCCCCGTCTCGGATACAAGGTGTACCAGGGGGCGCTGTGTGGCCGTTCTTTGCCTTTCGGGCGGCGGATCACCTTGGTGGGCATGAGGTCCGTTCCCTCCGCGCTGCACATCAATGGCGGGATGTTGTAGGCAGGACGTGGCAGGAGCGCCGAGTGTGGGCGTCGATTGTGGGCGCAGAGGGAAATCAGCGAGTGGTACTCGTGGTGCCACACATCACAGGTGCGTTCTTCGCTCCACACTGCCCCAGCGTGATCTCGCTGCCCCGCGTCGAGGTCGTTTGCCTCGCGAATGGCTGCTTGCACGCATGCCTCTTCCATGAAAGCACTGGCGGGGAAGAGCGCAACACGGCGTCGTCAGCGTGGCCGTACAGGGCGTGCGGGATGCCCATGGTGAACACCGCGCTGCACAGGAACTCGTGGACGGGCAAAGGTTTCTGATGTCCATTCAGGGCGCCGGCCGTCAGGCTGCGGCGTCGGGCAGGTCGTGTTCCGGGGCGGCTTGGGGCATGCGCCCGCTGCCCACTCGGCAATGTTGAGGGTTCCCGCGTATCGTTGGTGACGCGGCAGTGTCCAACGCGCCGTGTCTTCAGCAGCGACATCAATTCGCAGCTTGACCATCGAAGTGCCTATGAACGATCTGCGCTCTCTAGCGCCGTCCATCGGCTCGCTCGCGCAGAATCCCATACATACCCGTGGCGGCAGCCCATGGACGCACTCGGTTCTGACCTTTTCCATTCGCGTGATCAGGACTCCGACAGACGGCCGGATTCGATGGATCCGCTCGAAAGGCAACGGAGTTCACAATTACCCGGGTTCCAGTTGTCCACCATGCGCGCCCGGGCCGCCGTATGACGCGGCCGCCCGACTCTGACCCCGGCCGCCGCGCCGGTTCCGGCTGTGCCTGGCAGTGGAGGAGTGACTTCCCATGTACGCGAAGTTTCCCCAGGGGGCGGCAAAGCGCACCGACCCCGAGACAGCGGCCGAGGTTGTCTACGACGCCGTCATCGTCGGCGGCGGGATCTCCGGCGCCCTTGTCGCCCTGCGGCTGAGCGAAGCCGGCAGGAGGGTGCTGCTTCTTGAAGCGGGCCCGGCCGAAGACCTCACCCTGAGGGGCTACGAGAGCTATCTCGACCGGTTCTACTCGGCCATCAGCAAGGACAACCAGGCCCCCTACCCGGCCGTCGCCAACGCTCCGATGCCCCGGGGCCCCGACGCACGGCGCATCACCCCGGGTGCACCCGACGCATCGTCCTACATCGTCCAGAGCGGGCCCCTCGCCACCGACACCACCTATACGCGGGTCCTGGGCGGCACCACCATGCACTGGGAGGGCAAGACGCTGCGGATGCTGCCCGAGGACTTCCGGATGCACACGCTCTACGGCCAGGGGACGGACTGGCCGCTCACCTACGAGGACCTTGCCCCCTACTACAACGAGGCCGAACGCGAGATCGGCGTCTCCGCCGACGTGGAGGACCAGGCCTACCTCGGCATCACCTTCGACGAGGACTACGTGTTCCCCATGAAGGGACTGCCCCTGTCCTACCTGGACCGGACGGTCGCCAAGGACCTCGACGGGATGCCGGTCGAGCTCGACGGGGAGCAGCGGGAGCTGCGGGTCCGGCCCTTCCCGCAGGGCCGCAACGGGATACCGAACCCGGCCTACGACGGCGGGCAGGGCTATGTGCCGCGAGGGGCAGTGAGCGCCTATCAGGTCGAGGTCGGCGAGCGGTGCCAGGGCAACAACAACTGCGTGCCCATCTGCCCGGTGCAGGCCAAGTACAACGCCGGCAAGACCCTCGCTGTGGCCCTCCAGAGCGGCCGGGTCGACCTGGTGGCCCAGGCGGTGGCCCACAAGGTGCACGTCGACGAGCAAACGCACCGGGTGACCGAGATCGAGTACCGCCGCTACGACCGGCCCGACAGCCCGGGCTTCACCACGATGAGGGCCCGCGGCCGGCTGTTCGTCCTGGCCGCCAACGCGGTGGAGAACCCCCGGCTGATGCTGGCCTCCGGGCTGCGCGGTTCGAGCGGCCTGATGGGGCGCAACTTCATGGACCACGCCTACCTGCTGGCGTGGGGCCTGCTGCCCGAGGTGGCAGGCACCTTCCGTGGCACCATCTGCACGGGCGGTATCACCGACCTGCGCGGGGGCCGCTTCCGCAGCCGCCAGGCGGCGTTCACCGTCGACATCCACAACGACGGCTGGGGCTGGGCCCGGGGCGCGCCGATGACCGACCTGATTGGCCTGGTGGACTCCGCCGGCCGCTACGGCGAGTCCCTGCGCCAGGGTCTGGTGGATCAGGTGTCCCGCCAACTGCAGCTGGCGTTCATGGTCGAGGTCCCCGCCGACCCGAGCAACCGGATCACCGTGAGCCCGGACTTCACCGACAAGCTGGGCAACATGCGGCCGGTCCTGAACTACGACATCCCCGAGTACACGATGCGGGGGGTGGCGTACGCCCGGCAGCTGTCGAGACGGATCTTCGCCCGTCTGGGAGCCGAGGACCACACCGCCTACAACCCGAACTTCTGGGGCTACGCCGTCCACGACGGCGTGGGCTACGAGCTCCGCGGGGGCAACCACCTCGCCGGCACCCATGTGATGGGCCGCACACCGTCGACCTCGGTGGTCAACGCGGACCAGCGGTGCTGGGACCACGAGAACCTCTACATGGTCGGCGGGGGAAGCATGCCCACCGTGGGCACCTCGAACGTGACGCTCACCCTCGCCGCCCTGTGCCTGCGCAGCGCCCGGGCCATGGTGGCCCAGCTCGACTCCGAGACCGCACCGATCAACGTTACCGGGGAGGCGGTCCCATGACCGTGTCGACCATCGAGAACCGTGACGACCTGTTCAGCTACCTCAACGCGGCGATGGCGCTGGAGCACGCGACCATTCCGCCGTACCTGACCGCGTACTACTCCATACATTCCAGCACCAATTCCGACGCCGCCCACATCATCCGGGTGACCGCGGTGGAGGAGATGCTCCACCTGACTCTCGTCGCCAACGTCCTCAACGCCATCGGCGGCGAGCCCGACCTGACCCGCGCCGGCTTCGTGCCGTCCTATCCGGCCTACCTGCCGGACGGGGAGGACGACTTCACCGTCGACCTGCGGCCCTTCTCCCCCGAGGCGGTGGAGACATTCTGCAAGATCGAGCGGCCGGGCAGGGCCCCGAGCGACGACTCGCGGCTGGTGAAGGCAACGGAGGGCAGGACTCCGCTCCTGGTCTCCAGCCCCACCGCCGAGGAGATGCGCTTCTACAGCATCGGCGAGTTCTACGAGGAGATCATCGAAGGGCTCGAAAAGGTGGCTGCCAACGATCCCGCGCTCTTCTGCGGGGACCCGGCCCGCCAGGTGGGGCCCGAGTACTTCTACTCCGGCGGCGGAGCGATGATCGTCGTCTCCGACCTCGACTCGGCGCAGCAGGCGCTGCGCTTCATCGCCGGCCAGGGCGAGGGCCTCGATTCAGGCATATACGACGCGGACGGGGAACTGGCCCACTACTACCGGTTCCGGCAGCTGCAGCTCGGACGCTACTACCAGGTGGGCGACCACCCCGGTGCACCTTCGGGGCCGCCGCTGAGCATCACCTGGGACGATGTGTACAAGGTGAAGCTGAGCGTCCGGCTGGCCGACTACCCCGAGGGATCCGAACTCGCCCAGGTGGCCCGGGACTTCAACGCCGACTACGGAGCCTTTCTCGCCTCCCTCACCAAGGCGCTCAACGGGCACCCCGCCCTCCTGCAGGAGGCCGTCTGCGAGATGTTCCGCCTGCGCGACGGCTTCAACCGGCTGGTGTGCAACCCGCTGCCGGGCAGCGACGGCCTGCACGCCGGCCCCACCTTCGAGATTCCGGCTGCCAACGGGGCCGATCCGCAGGCCTCCTCGGATGCCGGCGAGACAACCCGGAGCGTGACACGATGACCGCCCCGTCGTTCGAGAAGTTCCTCCTGCTGTCGGTCGACCTCACCGCTTTCGAGGAAACCGATCTGCTCGGCACCGGCATGGGACACCGCTATCTGGCGAAAGTGCGGGCCGCCTGCGGCGACGAGATCGTCACCGCTCTGCTGGACGCCCACCGGGCTTCCCGCACCGACGCGGCCGGCGGGGGAAGCCCCCAAAGCCGTGCCCGCACCCCCCTCGACCGGGATCTGTTCGACCGGGCCCTGCGCCACCGCATCTTCAGCGACGACCGGCTCGGCCCGGTCGCCCGCAACGTGATCAAGCTCTGGTACGCCGGGTTGTGGTACGCGCTGCCGGCCGAGTGGATCGACCGCTACGGAGCCCACACGGCGTCAGAAACCTCCACGGTCACCGCCGCCGCCTACCAGGAGGGGCTGCTGTGGCGGGCCATCGGCGCCAATCCTCCCGGTGCCAAGGCACCCGGATACGGCTCCTGGGCTCAGCCACCCCGCATCGCGGACCGCTACTTGAAAGGGGCGACAAGATGACGGCCACAGCCCACCGACTCAGTCCGGACAAGGTGAAACTCGGCATCTGCTGCACGCTGTGGTGGAACGACGACTTCCCCAGCATCGACGCCGGCATCTCCTTCGGCCAGGCCGTGAGCGACATGGCGCTCGCCGGCTTCCAGGGCTGCAGTATCGGGCACAAGTACCCTTCGGACGCTGCCGAGCTCAAGGCCGCCCTCGACCTCCGTGGCCTGCGTGTGTCCGAGCCCTGGACGAGCACGTACTTCACGATCGGCAACATGCGGCAGAAGACGATCGCCGCTTTCGAGGAGACGCTGGCCCATATCAAGGCCCTGAGCGGGACCGAGCTCGTCGTGGCCGAGTTCGGTGCTTCCTCGCACCTGCTGCCTGTGGACGTGTTCGCCAACCGCCCCGTTTTCACCGACTCCCAGTGGGACGCCCTGACATCGGGCCTCAACGAGCTCGGCAAGATCGCTGGCTCGGCCGGGATGAAGCTCAGCTATCACCACCACATGGGCACCGGCGTCATGACCAGGGCCGACATCGACCGGCTGATGGCCTCGACCGATCCGGAACTGGTCCACCTGCTGCTCGACACCGGCCACGCGGCCTTTGCCGGCGACGATCCGCTGGACCTGGCGCGGGCCTACGCCGACCGCATCGGCCACGTCCACCTCAAGAGCATCCGCCCCGAGGTCGTCAGCCGGGTGCGTGAAGAAGGCCTGTCGTTCCAGGAGGGCATCGAGCTCGGTGCCTTCACCGTGCCCGGAGACGGCGGGATCGACTTCCGGCCCATCCTCGACGCGCTGGCCGCCGCGGATTACCAGGGGTGGCTGGTCGTGGAAGCGGAGCAGGACCCGAACAAGGCCGTCCCGCTCGAATACGCCAAGAAAGCCCGCGCCTACCTCGCCGACATCCTGGGCTGGTGACCATGAACGCGACACTCGGACGAGACGTATTCTTCAGCTTCTTCATGTTCACGGCCGATCTGCGGCCCCAGGACGCGGACTACAGCCGGACACTGATCAATCACCTGAATGTCCTCACCGACATGGGCTACGACGGTTTCGACGTGCATATCGCCGCGCCGCCCGCAGGCGTCGATCACAAACTCGAGGTCGACAGCTATATCGGCCTCAAGAAGACATTCGATCAGGCAGGCCTGGGGGAGGTGAAGTTCACCACCAACGTCGGGACCACACGCACCTTCGACCCGACTTCGCCCTACGAGGAACAGCGCACGCAGGCCCTGTCCTACCTCAAGTCACGCGTCGACATCACCCGGATACTGGGCGGCGACTCGATCATGTCCGGGCCGTTCATCTACCCCTACGGGGTCTTTCCGCTCACGGACACCGACGAGCCGATCTGGAGCGACGCCCTGCAGGACTGGATGAAACCGCGCTATCACGCCGCGCGTTCCGTCTTCGAAGAGCTGCTGGAGTACGCCGCAGCGCAAGAGGTGAAACTCGCCGTCGAACCCGTCAAGAGCTGGGAGACGCCGCCACCCAACATGGTCTCGGAGGTACTGGACTTCCTCGAGGACCTCGAACATCCGCAGGGCGGCGTCACGATCGACACGGCGCAGGTCGTGATGGAAAGCCAGGGCCCGTCGGTCCTCAAGGAGAACGTCGCACGAGCGACACGGCAGGACCGCCTCTACTACGTCCACATATCCGCACCCGACCGGGGAGCGGTGAAGGACAGCTGGATCCCCTGGCACGTCATCTCCAAGGAGATCGAGCCCGTGTATCGCGGGCCGTACCTGATCGAAGTGTTCAACGCGATCCCGCCGTTCGACAGCTCCATGCGCATGGCGCGCCGGCGTTTCTGGCGCCCCGGCGAGGACGACCCGGTGCCCGCCAGGGACAGCGCCTACGACGTCGCAAGGGCAGCGTTGCAGGAGCTGCGAGAGCAGACCACATAACCCCGGAGAGGCCACCCATGCTGCCTCAGGTGTCAGACCCCGTCATCATGGTCGTGAAGCAGACCGGCGACGTCCGTATTCACACCTTCGTCGCGTCCTTCGCGTACAACAACATCGCGAACGCCACGCACATCATCGAAACCAGGAACCAACTGGTTCTCGTCGACGGGCAGTTCCTCGCCCCCTACGCGAGAGCATTCAGAGACTACGCGGACAGCCTCGGCAAGCCCATCGAAAGGCTGTACATCTCCCACCGCCACCCCGACCACTGGTTCGGTCTGGGAACTGCGTTCACCGACATCCCCGTTCACGCGTTGTCGGAGACCATGACGTTCATCCGCGATCATGGAGAAGACTCGAGAAGCGACCACTGGAAACTCGGTGACCTGGCTCCGGAACGGATCGTCGTTCCCGGAAAGGTCGCTGCTCCCGGTGAAGAGACGATCGACGGGGTCAGGTATGTCTTCGATCGGGTGACTGACACCGAAATCGACTACCACCTCACCATCAGGCTCCCTGAGATAGGCGTGTATTTCACTCAGGATCTGATCTACAGCGGCACTCACCTGTACCTGACGAAGCACATGGACCACTGGACCCGGGTGCTGCAAGAAATGCTGGTCTCGGACTACGAGTTGTTCATGCCCGGCCACGGCCTGCCGGCGGACAAGAACGAAGTCGCCGGCAACTTCGAGTACCTCTCCGCAGCCCGGCAGGCAATCGGCAACGGGCTGACGGGCGACGCCTTCAAGAATTTCATGCTGCAGCGGTATCCGGAGCGCAAGTGCCCGGGGATCTTCGACATCTACATGCCCCGGCTGTTCGGCGGCGCGAGCGACTACTGACCACGGAGGTGCTTCAACCATGAACGAGGGCTGCACTGTAGGAAAGTACCTGGTGGACAGGCTTCGCCAACTGGGGTTGGATCACCTGTTCGCCATCGCGGGCGACTATTCCATAGAATGGCTGAACCGGTACGTTGCGCCGAGCGGCATGAAGATCGTCGAGGAAGTCAACGAGGTGAACGCCGGTTACGCGGCGGACGGATACGCACGACTCAAGGGAATCGGCGCCCTCTGCGTCACCTACTCCGCAGGCGCACTGTGTGCCGTGAACGCCGTCGCCGGCGCCTACGTCGAGAAGGTGCCGCTCGTACTGATCAACGGCACACCGAGCATAAAGAAGACCCTCACCTTCGAGCAGACCGGCTTCAGCGCACATCACTTCATCAGCGGACGCGAAACGGATCTCCAGTCGTTCGAGCACCTGACGGCTGCAGCCATACGCATCGACAACCCGGACCTCGCGCCGACATTGATAGATTATGCGCTGACCCGGTGCATAAGCGAACGGCGCCCGATCTACATCGAACTGCTCCAGGACATGGTCGACTTGGAGTGCGAGCCGCCCAGGGGCGTTCTGAAGCCCGCCAGGATTCTGTCGGACGAGACCAGCCTGGAACAGTCGGTCGCACAGATCTGCGCAAAGCTCGAAAGCGCCGAGAATCCCCTCATCTGGCTCGGCGTGGAGATCGACCGCCTCGGCCTTCAGGACAAGGCCATGAGCCTGATCCAGCAACTGAACGTCCCGTTCGCCACCGAACTCCTCAGCAAGGCCGTCCTCTCCGAAGACGACGCGCAGTTCGTCGGCGTGCTCGACGGCCAGGCATCATCCACGGTCGTAACAGATCTGGCCGGTACGTCCGACTTCATACTGGCCCTCGGTGTGTGGCTCACCGACATCAACTCGTTGGGCTGGGAACCGGACTACAACAAGACCGCCTTCGCATCGTTCGACGCGGTAAAGCTCGGAACCTATTTCGGCGGACAGGTCGCGCTGGAGCATCTGATCGACGGAATCCTGGCCCAAAAGATTGCGCCCAAGGAGCGGAAGATGCCGGAAAAGCCGGCCCGCAGCGTACCGAACATGGGCGAGGCCGACGTCATCACATACCAGGGGTTCTACGACTACATCCAGCAGCACATCGACAGGAACACCATCGTCGGCGCCGACGCCAGCATGAACTACTTCGGGAGCCTGCTGCTCGACGTACCCAGCTCGGGAGGATTCATCGTCCAGTCGTCCTACTCGTCGATAGGTTACAGCGCGCCGGCCGCGACAGGCATCTGCCTGGCGAAGAGTCCAGAGCAAAGGGCCATTGTCTTCTCGGGTGACGGCGGCTTCCAGATGACCGCCCAATGTCTCTCCACACAGACCCGGCTGGGACTCGATCCGATCATCTTCGTCATCGACAACGGCGTCTACGCCGTGGAGCAGTGGCTCGCCGATGCAGAGGTATTCCACTCCGACGAGCCGTTCTACAAGCCCTGCGAGCTGCACCGTTGGAACTACAGCAGGCTGGCAGACGTCTTCGGCTGCCGGGGGTGGGAAGTCGGCACGTACGGCGAGCTGGGCGATGCCGTGACGGGTGCGCTGGCGAACTCGAGCGGTCCGTCCATCATCCAGGTGAGAGTGCCTCAAAAGACGATTCCCGACAATGCGAAGTGGAAGGCTCACTGAAGCTTGTCCCGTACCCACTCGTCGAGAGCTGGATCGCGACCTCCACCAGGGCGCGTATGCCGGAGACCGGCCAGGAGGCAGCGGCAAGTGGGCGCAGCGCCAGGCCGCTTGGCGCCCGCTTGCTCCGTGTTCGTGCCTGCCCGCGCATAGTTGAGCAGTGCCGCTGTGACTTGTCGGCGCCCAAATGCGTAGAGGCGGGCTCGATGAACCAGCGGCAGAAATTGGGGTCGAGGTCCAGCAGCCGAGCCACCTCGGTATCACAGGCCCTTCACAGGGCTGAGCCCGCGCCGACGCGGCGGGCAGAAACGCGGAGCCGACATCCACGGAGCGCTCCAGGGTCCATGGGGCGTGGCTCCCGGTGTCGCGGATGGCCATTCGAGCACTGCGACCGCCGGACAGCGATCGCAGATGACCGTGCCGCCGGCCCGGTTGAGTCGTTCCCGTAGCCGCCCGCCCCAAAGTCGCCACCTGCCTCTGGACGTCCTCACAGGATCTCTCCTAGGCTGTACAGCAAGCGCTTTCTTGTCCTGTCCATGACTGTCGCGCCGCCGTGCCCCGTCGCGCCCGACGTGAAGCCGGCGCGGTAGGCGCGGGACCGGTGCGGAAAGGCGGTGTTCCCGTGCCGTACGACGAGCCGCGCAGAGCCTCACCCATGTGGACCCGCACGTCATTCCTCCGCGGAATGGTGGCAGTCGGAGCCACCCCGCTGCTCCCCGGCGTTCTTGCCTCGACCGCCCATGCGGCGCCCTCGGAACTCCCGATCCGACCGGACTTCCCGTTGGTCGACAACGGTGGCGCAGTCGCTCTGTTCGTGGATCCGGCGGACGACCCCTCCGTGATCCGCGCGGCCGGTGATCTCCAGGCGGACCTGGAACGAGTCAGCGGCATCCGGCCACGGCTGCTGCACACGCTCCCCGAGCGGGCCGAGCGCCTGGTCGTTGTGGGCACCATCGGCGCCGGCGCCGCCGTGGACCGGCTCGTCGCGGGAGGGCGCCTGGACACCTCCGGGGTCAAGGGCCGCTGGGAGGCGTCGGTGACCCAGGTCGTGGACCGTCCGCTGCCCGGCGTGGACCGAGCCCTGGTGATCGCCGGGAGCGACCCGCGCGGCACCGTCTACGGCATCTACGACACCTCGGAACGCATCGGCGTCTCCGCCTGGTACTGGTGGGCCGACGTGCCGGTCGAACACCGCGACACCGTGACCGTACCGGCGGGCCCGCTCAAGCGGCTCGAACCCTCGGTCCGTTACCGGGGCATCTTCATCAACGACGAGGAAAACCTCACCACTTGGTCTCACCGCACCCAGGAGCCGGACAAGAACATCGGCCCCAGGACGTACGAGCGGATCTTCGAGCTGCTGCTGCGTCTCAAGGCCAACTACCTGTGGCCCGCGATGCATCCGTACTCCGACTTCTTCAACAAGTACCGAGAGAATCCCGAGCTGGCCGACCGGTACGGCCTCGTGGTCGGCTCCAGCCACCCCGAGGCCATGTTGCGCAACGGCGTACACGAGTGGGAGCCGTGGGCGAACGAGCATCCGAACGCCGACGGCAGCCTGCCGGTGTACGACTACACGGTGAACCCCGGTGTCATCTCCGACTACTGGCGGGCCCGGGCACGGCAGAACGCCGGGTACGAGAGCAGCTGGACGCTGGGCATGCGCGGACTGCACGACAGTGCGCTGGAGACGCGGAACGCCACCACCATTCCCGAGAAGGTCGCGGTGATGAACGACATCATCGCCGACCAGCGCCGCATCCTGGCCGAGGAGGTCGGTTCCGGTGCCGTCCCGCAGATCTTCATCCCGTACAAGGAGGTCCTGGAGCTCTACAACGCGGGCGTCCAGGTCCCCGACGACGTCACGCTGATCTGGCCGGACGACAACCACGGCAACATGCGCCAGTTGCCGACCGAGGCCGAGCGGCGGCGCGCGGGCGGCAACGGCATCTACTACCACCTCTCCTACTGGGGCCGGCCCAGAAGCTACCTGTGGCTGGACACCACGCAGTTGAGCAAGATCTGGCAGGAACTGCGCCGGGTCTACGAGCATCAGGGCGACCGGATGTGGATCTTCAACGTCGGCGACATCAAGTCGATCGAGACCGGGTTGTCCTTCTGCATGGACATGGCCTGGGACGTGGACCGCTGGGGACCCGACGACGTCGAGGAGTTCCTGGTCGAGTGGGCCGGGCGCCAGTTCGGGCGGCGGCACGGCCCCGAGATCGCCGCGATCCGCACGGAGTACTACCGCCTCGCGGCCGAGCGGCGTCCGGAGTTCATAGATCGCGGCGTCTTCTCGACCGTGCACCACGGTGACGAGGCGGCGCGCCGCCTGGCCGCCTACCAGAAGCTGTTGGACCGGGCCCGGACGCTCGGCGTCAAGCTCCCCGAAAGCTACCGGGACGCCTACTACGAACTGGTCGAATACCCGGTTCACGGAGCGTACTTGATGAACCTCAAGTACTACTGGGCGGACCGCAACACGCTTGCCGTCCGCCAGGGACGCGGGGCGGGGGCGAACCGTTTCGCGGACCTGGCCGAGGCCGCCCACGCCGAAGAGCAGGCGATCACGAAGCGCTACAACATCGAGATCGCGGGCGGGAAGTGGAACGGGTTCGTCAACCCGTATCCCTCCCAGATACCGATGGCGCCGGGCCGCCCGAGCGTCACCAGGGTTCCCCGGCAGGAGACTTCGGGACTGGGAGTGGCTGCGGAGGGCAATGAGACAGGAGCGGACCGCCCGCTGTCCTTCTCCTCCTGCACCCGCCACCCCCGCTTCGTCGACGTGTTCAACACCGGCTTCCTGCCCCTTCAATGGAGCGCCGAGACCAGCCATCCGTGGGTCCGGCTGAGCACGACCGGCGGCAGTACGACCGAGCAGGCCCGGGTGTGGGTGGAGATCGACTGGGAGCGGGTGCCGGAAGGCAGCACCCCGGCAACGGTGACCTTCACCGCTGACGAGCAGCGCGCCGAGGTACCGCTGCAGGTGGTCAACGACGGGGAACGAGCCCGCCGCCGGGCCCGAGGATTCGTGGAAGCCCACGGGTACATCTCGATCGACGCCGCGCACTACGAGCGACAGGTACCGCGCGGCGGCGCCCACTGGCGAACCGTCTGCGGACTCGGTCGCCGTGCCGGCGCTGTCGAGGCGGCCCCGTCGACCGCGCCGCCCATCGCGGAGGACTTCATCACCCGGGCACCCGAGCTCCGCTACGAGGTGCGCTTCACCAACACGGGCACATTCCCAGTGACGGTCTACCGCCTGCCTTCCCTGGACGAGCGGGGCAAGCGCCGGTTGGCCCTGGCCCTGGACGACCAGCCGGCCACCGTCCTTTCGGGGCAGGCCGTCGCCACCGGGAACCGGGGCGACGCCTGGGCCCGCAACGTAGAAGAGGGCATCGAGAAACTGACCGCCACGGTCACTGTGACCAACCCCGGCGATCATGTCCTGCGACTCTTCATGGCCGACCCCGCCATTGCCGTGGACCAGATCGTCATCGCCACCGGTGGCCCTGTCGCCGGCTACCTCGCACCACCCGAGAGCTACCACCGAGTCTTCAATCCGAACCCCGCCCTCGAACCGGGCCTGGACCTACCGGACCACTGATCCGAGGGTTGACTGCGGGTTGGTCGCGTCTCCTCGGCGAAGCCGCACAAGGCCGCGGGCCGGCGCCCCTTTTCGGGGCGCCGGG
>NZ_JBMNDS010000022.1:0-45779 GCF_052543295.1 Streptomyces sp. SAS_270 | reverse complement strand
CCCCCCCCCCCCCCCCCCCCCCCCCCCCCCCCCCCCCCCCCCCCCCCCCCCCCCCCCCCCCCCCCCCCCCCCGCCGGCGGGCCTCAGCTGCGCGCGGCGAGTGCCTCGCGCCATGCCGGGCTGTCGACGTAGTGGTTGTCGAACCGCTCCGAGGAGTCCTTGATCTCCTGCGGGTCGGCCTCGCCGCGCATCACCCGGCCGAGGAGGCGCAGGTAGTCGAAGCGGCCGGCGCCCGGGGTGAAGACGAACAGGACGTCGGCGGTCCTGCCGGGAGCCGCGGCGAAGGCGTGCGGGGTGTGCGGCGGCACGACGAGGAGGTCGCCCGCCTCCAGGACGGTGATCTCCTCGCCCACCAGTACCTGGAGCGCCCCGTCGATCACGAAGAACATCTCGGACGCCTTGGTGTGCAGGTGGGCGGGCGCTCCGATCGCGCCTTCGGCGAACGTCGACCGGTAGCTGGTGAGCCGCCCACCGGTGTGGCCGGAGTCAGCGAGCAGTGTCATGACGCTGCTGGGGTCCCGGGTCGTCTCGGCGTCGGCCGCGCGGGTGAGGAGCGGGGTGAAGCCCGCGGTCCGGGTCTGCTCGGTCTCATTCGTCTTCGTCGTCATGACTACGACTTTAGGAGGCCAACCGACCAGCAGAAGGGTGCATTTGAGGGTCGAAGGCATGGGTCAATCTGCTCAACTCACCAGGCCGTCCACGCCGCCTCGAAGGTGAGCCGCACTTCGCGGACGGAGGCGAGCGACGGGAACCCAGCCGCGGATCAGACCATGCTGAAGAACACTGCGGTGCCCAAGAAGCAGGGGCAGCCCGGTCAGGAACAATGCGTCCGGAGAAGTTTGTCGCGACACCCCGAATGTTCTGGGGGCGGGTTAAAGGAGGAGGTTAAATACCTGGGTGAGCACCTTGCTAGTGTCCGGTGTGGAGGTAGTGGCATATGGCATCGGAGGAAGAGCTGTTCGCGTCGGTCGACGCGCTGTTGGAGGCGGAGCCACAGCTCCCGCATCCAGCGGAACGCGCCCGGCTGCGTGAGGCCGCCGGAATCACCCAGGCCCGCCTCGCGACCGCGCTGAAGACCACGACCCAGTCGGTCAAGAACTGGGAGAACGGCCGCAGCGAGCCGAAGTCCCCCCGACTGGAGGCGTATCAGCGACTGCTGAACGGCTGGGCTGCAAAACACCCCGTACACGGCACGCCCGCGACCGCACCCGCCTCGCCGCCCGCGCCCCGACCGGAGCCGGCTTCGAAGACGTACCCGGCTCCCGCTCCCGAGACGCCCGAGACGGAAGCCACCGCGCCGGCTAAGGCGCCTGTCGCCCCGGCCCCCCTCAAGCGCCCGGACGCCCGCCGGGCGATGCCCTCCCGGCCTTCGCACGCGACGAAGGCGGCCGAGCCCGCCGCCGACCCGCGCTTCCCGCACGGCCCGCTCGCCGTCCTGGACAGCGACGGCTCCGCCTACGGGAGCGCAGGCCTCGTGCTCCACTGCTCCGCCACCACCATCCCGGAGCTGGTGGAGTGGACGCTCAAGGAGTCGGGGCTCGGCGCCGCAAAACTGCACCGCAACGGCAAGGACGCCGACCCGCTGATCGTGCTCACCGCCGCCGCCGCGGTGAAACTCGGCCTTCCCGAACACCTGGAGGGCCACGAGCAGCGCCGCTCCCTGCGCCTGCCCGCCGACCATCCAGTGGTCAAGCAGGTGACGAAGGCGAAATGGAGTCTCACGCAGCGAGGCTTCGGCCCCTGGGCCCGCATCTACCGACCCGCCCAGGCGGGTCAGCGGCAGTGCGTGCAACTGGCGATCCTCTCCTGGGACGCGCTCGACGCGCGTTCCTGGCCGGGAGTCGCCGAGATGGAACCGGCCGACGTTGCCCGCGTGCTGGGCACCTATGCGCTGCGTGTCCTCACACCGCGCGGCAGCACGGCCGTGTCCGGGCTGGAACTGATGACCGCGCTGCGCCCGCCCACCCGAGCCGTTCAGGATCACGCGACCGGCAACTGGGTCCCCGGCCACAACCCCGGCAGCCTGGGCACCGAGCCGGTCGACCCGGCGCCGCCAGAGGCCACCGGCGAACACCCGGTGGTCGTGAACTCCGGCTGGACCGGCGGCTTCCTGGACGAGGAGGCATATCAGTGGGTGCGTGACGTCGACCTGCTCACCGGCGAGGAGGCGACGCTGCCGTACGCGGTCGGCCTGGACCTGAACACCGCGTTCCTCGCGGCCGCGGCCCGCCTGACAGTGGGCCTGTCCGGCCCCGAACACCTCGTGAGCCCGCCCTTCAACCCGAAGGTTCCCGGCAGCTGGTTCGTGGACCTGTCCCACATCGAGGTGGACCCGCGCCTCCCCTCGCCGTTCACGCCGTCCGGGATCCGGCCTCAGGGTCCGGCCTGGTACCAGACCCATACCGTCGCCTACGCCCAGGAACTCGGCTACAACGTCGCTCCGATCGAGGCATACCTGCGCAGGGAGACGGGCGCCTACCTGGACCCCTGGCACGACCGGCTCAAGACCGCCTACGTCGACACCCTCGCCGACCTCGGCGTCACCAAAGACCTCACCGACCAGGAGTTCCTCTCGGCGATGGAGCGGCACAAGCAGGCCGACCCGGCCATGGCCGCGGTCCTCGCGGCGATCAAGGCCACCATCAAGGGTGGCGTCGGCAAGCTCCGCGAGCGCCCGCAAGGCCGCCACTACCAGCAGGGCGAACGGTGGCCGGCCCTGGAGCGCCCGACCTGGCGCCCCGACATCCGTGCCGCGGTCATCTCCAAAGCACGGGTCAACATGCACCGCAAAATGGCCAACATGGCCAAGATGACAGGCCTTTACCCGCTGGCGGTACTGTCCGACTGCGTCGTCTACCCCACCCCCGGCCGCAGCCCGCTGGACTTCCTGCCCTACAGCGCCTCCGGCAAGCCCCAGCCCGGCGGCTTCCGCCTCGGCCCCACCCCCGGCCTGGCGAAACTCGAGGGCGTCCAGGACCTGGCCTGGGCGGTCGACCTGATGGAACAAGGCCTCAACCCGGCCCGCCACATCAAGGGCGGCGACGCCGTCCTGGACGACGGAGAGTAGCGCCGTGGGAGAGATCGACGAGGCGATCGAACGCGCCGACCGGGAAGCGTTCACCCGCGAACCGCCCAAGACACTTCCGGCCCGCATCAACTACCTGCTCAAACAGCTGGGCACCGCGAAGGCCGTCGCAGCCGAACTGGGCGTCACCGCCGACTCGGTGAACCGCTACCGGCGCGGAGCCAGGAAGAACCCGCCCAAGGACATCGCCGCCAAGATCGACACCGCGGTGCGATCCCGCTGGCAGCCGCAGGTCCGCAGACGCCGGCGGAAGCAAGCCGCCGCCACGGGCGGCATCACCGTGGAGACACGAGCCCGCTTCGGCTACACCGCCCCCATCGGCACCACCGACGACGGCCGCTTCCGCCGCCTCACCGTCCACCTTCCCGCGGCATACGCACAGCGGCTGTTCGACGCCCGCGACGCCGGCGCCGGCGACCAGGAGATGCGCCGGATCATCGCCGAAGGATTCAAGGACATCTACTTCCAGGACGGCGGAAGCCGCGCCATGGGGATTTCGGATGTGGCCATCAACGACATCGACTACCTGGACCTGGACTTCTGAGCAGACGGAGTGAACGCCGGTCGCTCGACTGTCTCGAATCGGAGCACCATGGTTGTCGCACAGGTGCGCCTGCTGTCACAAAGATCGCCGAGCGTAGGGTGCTCGGGTGTTCAACCGGCTTGAGGTCAGTGTGTTGCCACCGGGCCCCCGATGGGCTGCGCAGTTGCAGTTCCGGATCGACGGCGAGGAAGTGGTGGCAGAGGCGGTCGGAGAGGGAGGCCGCGGCCTGTTTGCGGAGGACGTGCTGCCCGGCGGCGGTCACGATCCCCTCTGGGCGACCGGCGAGGAGCGACGCGTCGTGCTGGGCGAACCTGAGTGCACGGGCGGATGCTGTGGCTACCTGTCCGTGTTCGTGCAGCGTCATGGCGGGATCGTGGAGTGGTCCGACTGGGAGGTGCCCGTTGACAAGGTGCGGCCCCCGGCGTTCTCTTTCGACGCCGATCAGTACGACGCCGAACTGACCCGAGCACTGACAGACCGACGGTGGCTAGGCGCAGAGGAGTGATTGACGCGCCTCCTGACCTGTTCCCGGGGCGCGTGGCCGTCAAGCCGTGTGAACGTTGCCTGATGCGGCACTAAGATCCTGGCATGGCCCTGACCTTCAGTGACGTGGACCGGTTCGAGGCGGCCAGGCCGCGCCTGGAGGCCATCGCCTACCGCATGCTCGGCTCGGCGAGCGAGGCGGAGGACGCCGTGCAGGAGACGTATCTGCGCTGGCAGGCCGCCGATGTCGGGCGCATCGAGGTGCCCGAGGCCTGGCTGACCAAGGCGCTCACCAACCTGTGCCTCAACCAGCTCACGTCGGCCCGTGCGCGCCGCGAGACCTACGTCGGCCAGTGGCTGCCCGAACCGTTGCTCGAAGGGGACCCGATGCTGGGCCCGGCGGAGACGGCCGAGCAGCGCGAGTCGGTGTCGTACGCCGTGATGGTCCTTCTGGAGCGGCTCTCGCCCAACGAGCGTGCGGTGTACGTGCTGCGCGAGGCATTCGCGTACTCCCACCGGGAGATCGCCGAGATCCTGGACCTCAGTGAGGCGGCCAGCCAGCAGATCTTCCATCGCGCGAAGAAGCATGTGGCGCAGGGCAGGACGCGGGCGGCTTCCGACGCAACTGCCGTCGGCGGGGCCGCTTTTGGCGGTGCTTCGGGCGGCGCGAGGGTCGAGATCGACGAGGCGGTCGCGCGCCGGATCGTCGAGGAGTTCCTCGCTGCGGCGACCAGCGGTGAGACCCAGCCGCTGATCGAACTGCTCACCTCGGACGCCATCGCGGTCGGCGACGGCGGCGGGAAGGTGCCGGCCCGGGCCAGTGCCTTCGAGGGCGCACGCGCGGTGGCGAAGTTCCTGCGCGGGCTGTTCAAGCCGGCCCAGGCCAAGCGGAATCTGGTCGGCGGTTCGCCCGACCTCTACGCCGCCACGGCCAACGGCGGCCCCGCGGTCGTCGCCGTGGTCGACGGGCGGGTCTTCGGCATCATGTGCCTGGAGCGGACGCAGGAGGGCATCGTCGCGGTCCGCAGCCAGGTCAACCCGGACAAGCTGGAACGCGCGACACAGCGCTGGGCGGCGGGCGATTTCGGACCTCCGGTCCTGACCGAAGCCCTCTGACCCGTCGTGTGACGCAGGTCACTCTCGTCTCCTGTCAGGAATCGGAGGGCTGCCCGGTTCAAGGGGCGTGACCGGGCCACAAGGCTCCGGACCCGCGCAGACAGGAGCAGGAAAATGCAGCACCGGATCATCGTCCTCGGCGCCGGCTACTCCGGAGCGATCGCGGCAGGCCGGCTCGCCAAGCGGCTGCGCCGTGAGGACGTCGTCATCACCCTCGTCAACGCCGAACCCGACTTCGTCGAGCGGGTCCGGATGCACCAGCTGGCCGTGGGCCAGGAGCTCAAGCCGCGCCCGCTGAGCGACATGTTCGCGGGCACGGGCGTCGAGCTGAAGCTCGCGAAGGTCACATCGATCGACGTGGACAGCAAGACGGTCGCGGTGCAGAGCGCCGAGAGCACGGAGGAACTGGCCTACGACACACTCGTCTACGCCCTCGGCAGCAGCGGCAACGACAACGGCGTCCCGGGAGTTGACCAGCACGCCCACCAGATCGCGAGCCGCCCCGGCGCGCTCCGGCTGCGCGAGCGCCTGAGCCGTCTCGCCGAGGGCGAGACGGTGCTCGTCGTGGGCGGCGGCCTGACCGGCCTGGAGTTCGCGACGGAGGTGGCCGAGGCCCGCCCGGACCTCGACATCACGCTCGCCACGCGCGCCGAACTGGGCGACTGGCTCTCCCCGAAGGGCCGCGCGCACCTGCGCAAGGTCATCGACAGGCTCGGCATCACGGTGCACGAGAACGCCTCGGTGACCGCTGTCGCGGCGGACCGGGTCACGACCGCGGACGGCCGGACCCTCCCGGCTGCCGTCACTGTCTGGACCACGGGCTTCGCGGTCCACCCGCTGGCCGCGGCCACCAGCCTCGAACTCGCGGACACCGGCCGCATCGTGGTCGACGCGACGATGCGCTCCGTCTCGCACCCGGACGTGTACGCGATCGGCGACGCCGGCCACGCACTGGGCGCAGGCGACAAGCCACTGCGCATGTCCTGCGCCTCGGGCACCCCCATGGCCTGGCAGGCCGCCGACTCCATCGCCGCCCGCCTGACCGACGGCAAGCTGCCGAACGCCCCGCTGCGCTACTTCAACCAGTGCATCTCCCTCGGCCGCACGCAGGGCCTGATCCAGTTCGTCACCGCCGACGACCGCTCCGTGGACCGCGCCCTGACCGGCCGCTTCGCGGCCCGCTACAAGGAGTTGGTCTGCAAGGGCGCGGCCTGGGGCGTCGCCAACCCGACGCTGGGCATTCCGGTACGACGGCGACGGGTGGCGGCCGACCGGGCCGCGGCACAGGGGACGGCACGGGTCGCGGCGTGAAGCACCTGCCACCTTCCGCAGAGCCTTTCTCGACACCGAACAGGCTCGGAACGAAGGCGAGTTGGACACTGCTGATGGTCGACCGGCCGCTCTATTTCTCCGGGGCTCCGAACCAGTGGGTTGCGGCCTGTGCGAACGCGTCGTGATCGGGGGCGTGCTCACCCGCCCAGGCCACGACGCCGTCGGGTCGGATCAGTACGGCGGCCAGCCCCAGGTCGTTGCGCACCGGGCCGGACGCGTACCGGATGCGGCCTTCCCACCCCTGGGCGGCGCCCTGCAGCGCGCGGTCGGTGCTGAAGTCGAGCGCAACGCCCTGGCCCCGGTGCATCAGGTCACCGAGGCGGGTGCCGTCGTCGAAGCGGAAGTCCGGTGCGGCCCGGCCGATGAGCGGATGCCGGTGTCCCAGGTCGTAGCGGTGGAAGAGCCCCGATGTGGTGCGGTAGACGTGGGTTGCTCCGTCGGGGGTGCTCATCAGGTCACGGACCAGCTGGCGCAGCGCAGGGGCGTTGGGGCCCGGCTTCATGGTCGCCACCTGAGCTCGGGACCAGTCGAGCACCGATGCGCCGACGGGGTGGCGCTCACTGGTGTAACTGTCGAGCAGGCCGTCGGGCGCGTGTCCGTGCACGGTGGCCGAGAGCTTCCAGCCGAGGTTCATGGCGTCGCCGATGCCGAGGTTGAGCCCCTGGCCACCCAGAGGGGAGTGGACGTGCGCGGCGTCGCCGGCGAGCAGAACGCGACCCCTGCGGTACGTCGGCGCCTGCATCGCGCGATCGGTGAAGCTGGAGGCGAGATGGACCTCGTCCAGCGTCACATCGGCGCCGGAGACGCGGCGTAGGACCGTCTGGAGGTGGTCGCGGGTCAGCGGTTGCGAGCGGTCGAAGGTGCCGCCGTCGAAGTCCATCATGCCCAGGTGTCCTTCGAAGGGCGTGCGCAGGTACATGCCGTTCGGTGTCAGGTTGAACCCGAGGGGCAGCTGCTGCGGGTCGGTGAAGGTGACCTTGGCGACGTAGCCGGTGAACAGCGGCTCGGTGCCGACGAACTCGAAGCCCGTGAGCTCGCGTACCGCGCTGCGCCCCCCGTCGCATCCCACCAGCCAGCGCGCCCGGTACTCCTGCCCGCCCGCGGTGGCGACAACGCCCTCGTCGTCCTGGCTCACGGCCGTGACGGGAGCGCCCCGGACGATCTCCACACCGAGAGCGGCGGCCTGCTCGGCCAGTACCGTCGTCACCGTTTCCAGGCTCGTCATGAAGCCTTCCATCGCCGGACTGGGCAGCCGGAAGGGAAGGGCGGCTGCGTCGATGGTGGCCGCGTCGAGCGCCATGCCCGCGAAATGGCTCAGGTCACGAGGCGCGGGCGGCTCGACCGCTTCGGGGTCCGCGCCGACCTTCTCCGCGTTGACGCCGGAAGCCTTCGCCATCGCTTCCAAAAGGCCGCGGCGGTAGAACGTCTCGGCGGACCCTGCGGTCAGGCCCCGCAGCCCCAGCGGGAGCGCCTTCAGTGGCGAGGTGGGTTCCTGGTCCCGCTCGAGCACCAGGACGCGAGAGCCGGTCAGGGCGAGCTCGCCTGCCAGGAACAGGCCGACCGGGCCGGCGCCCGCGATCACTACGTCGTGCATCAGGAATTCCCTTCTGGAACGATCAGCGGCAGACCCGTGCGGATTCGGTCGGTCAGCGCAGGCTGGTGATGCCGTCGAGGACGACGGCGATGCCGGTGAGGAACTGTTCGCGGTCATCGTGCTCGCGCATCTGGACGGCGATGGCGTGCATGAACGGATAGTCGTCGGGGTCGAGTTCCTGCCATGCCGTCGACGCTGCGTCGAGGAACTCTTCGCGGTCCGCGTCGGGCGTGACGCCTGAGGTGTCGCCGTCGATCCGGGCGTTTTGGCTGACGGCGCCAAGGATGTAGTGCACGAGCGTCGAGGCCGCGTCGAACCAGACACCCTGCGGTACGCCCAGGGCGCCCACCTGCCGGCCGACCCTCTCGTAGATCCCCACCGTCACCGCCCCCATCGGGTTTCGGATGATCTGGAGGGTCAGCCGTGTCGCGAGCCACTGGTGGTCCGCGATCGCGTCGAAGAGCGCCAGTGCGACGACGCGGATCTCTTCCGCGGGCGTGGCCGAAGCCTGGGCGGGCGCGGCCGCCAGTGCCGCGGTGATGACGGTTTCCGTCGCCGTATCCAGCAGCTCGTCCCGGGTGCCCACGTGGTAGTAGATCGCCCCGGCCCCGGTCGCCAGGCGCTCGGTCAGCGCCCGGACGGTCAGCGCACCCTCGCCGCCCGCGTCCAGCAGCTCGACGGCGGTATCGATGATGTGGTCCCGGGAGAGCACCTGGTTGCGCCGCTGTGCCCGGCGCGCTCGTGTTGCCATGCCTCGATCGTGCCACACTTGGAACGTTAAACCAATTTGGAGCACTGAACCAAATGCGGCCGTCAGAACCACCCCGACCCGCCCGCCCCTTCCAACTGCTTTGCCGAGGGCTGATGTTCAGCACCTCACGGGCGGACTGCCGAAGATCATCAACGGCATCCAGGATGCGTGCCGGAGCCGGACCTGAGATCACTCAACGCAAGGAAGGGGCTACGGTGTGGCGCTGCGGGGCTCTGCCCGTGAAAAGGGGCTGAGGAGTGAAGTCGGCCGTGCTTTCATGGGCGTCATGGTGCCTGCTGAACGCTTGCTTGCCTTCGCGGCTATGTCGTTTCTGCTGATAGTGATCCCCGGGCCCAGCGTGCTCTTCGTGATCGGGCGGGCGTTGGCGCAGGGGCGGCGTGCCGCCCTGACGACGGTCGTGGGGAACGCGTTGGGCGCCTATGTACTCATCGTGGCCGTGGCTCTCGGAATCGGAACGATCGTGGAGCGCTCCGCTCTCGTCTTCACGGTGCTGAAACTGACCGGTGCTGCCTATCTGGTGTATCTGGGTGTCAAGGCGTGGCGGCAACGCGGCTCGCTACAGGCCGCGTTCACCGGTGACAAAGCCCCACGGGGCGGCCTGCGGACGTTGTGGGAGGGGTTCGCCGTGGGCGTGGCCAACCCCAAGACCATGGTGTTCTTCGCCGCCGTACTGCCGCAGTTCGTCGACCGCGGCCAGGGACACGTCATGGTTCAGATGCTGCTGCTCGGGCTGGTCTTCAACATCATCGCAGTGGCCTCCGACAGTCTGTGGGGACTGATCGCGGCAACCGGACGGGACTGGTTTGCCCGCTCACCTCAGCGGCTCTCCCTGGTCGGAGGAGTCGGCGGGCTCACGATGATCGGCCTCGGCGTCACCGTTGCCGCGACGGGAAGCAAGGACTGACCCGGCATCCGCACCCTCCGCCGGGTGCGCACCACTCACCGTGAGCGCGTCCAAGAGCTCTGACAACGGCTGGCCGCCGCACACGGCAGGATCCTGCGCCTGCAAAGGGTGATCCAGTCCTATCGCCCGACGTCATGACAGCACTCGCTGGGCTGCAGAGCTTACGATCCAGTGCGCAATCCCAGAACACTGTGCTCCACCGCACCCGAGGGAAGATCACTCTTTCCCGAAGCCCGAGCAGTCAAGTCCACGAGACCGGCCCGGAGGTCGGCGGCGGGCTCACCAAGGACGATCGCGCTGATGATCAGCTCCAGCATCAGACAGTCGTACTCGTCCCCCACGCGCCGAAAGCGCTCGCGATCAGCCTCCACAACAGCAGAGGCGATCCTCCTTCCACCACCGGTCATTGGGGCAAAGGACGCCTCATAGACGCCGTGACCGGTCCAACTCCGGTGCATGAAAAGGACATCGCTTTCAACGAAGATGTTCCACTTCTCATCCATGTCCCGGGTTCGATATCCGCGCCGGATCCGGTCCCAGTCCTCGTCGGTCCAGACTCGATCCGGCAACAGAGGCAGCGGCCGGGGCGTGTTGATCGGATGGAGGCGCCGGAACGACTCTCGGGTGAGCGGGGCGTCGGCAGTCATGACGTGATCCTATGGAAGCACCAATCCAACAGGACAGCGGCTCACCTCCAAGAGCAGGCACCCGCGGCAGAGGATGAACCCAGCCGCCTTCCCGACGCGTCCGCAGCGTGGTGAACAGCGACGTTGCGAGACGCCTTCGCCGTTACCCCAGATAACCGGATCGACTCAGACGGGCGGGGAGCCCCGAAGGTTCCGGACAGGGACCCAAGCAGGGCCGCCCTGAAGGGCCGCGCTGACGAACTGAAGTCATCCGGTCGCGCCGGTCGGTCGGTTCTGGCGCCGCAGTGCGCTGCGCTTCCCCACGTACATCCGCTGGTCAGCGGATTTCAGCACCTCTTCGGCGGTCATCCCGCAGTGTGCCCAGCCGATGCCGAAACTGGCGCCCACGCGCACCGTCCTCCCCTCGACACGGATCGGCGCAATGATGGCGTTGCGCAGCCGGGCCGCAAGGTCCTGGGCGTCCGCGGGGCCGAGCCCGTCGGCGAGGACCACGAACTCGTCGCTGCCGAGCCGGGCGACCGTGTCACCGTCGCGGACCTGCCTGCTCAGCCGCCTGGCGACCTCGATCAGCACCTCGTCGCCCGCGTTGTGCCCGAACCGGTCGTTGATCGACTTGAAGCCGTCGAGGTCGCAGAAGAGGACCGCGAGACCTCTGGCGCCATTGTCCGCGCCGGGTTCGTCGCTCGCGGGCGCGACCACGTGCACGTGGTGGTCGAAGGTGGGTGCGGCGTAGCCGGCTGGTGGGGGCGGGGCGGCGCCTTCGGATCCGGGCCTGCCGACCTGTGGCCGTGGGCAGAGGCGGGAGCTGAGCCGGGAGCGCAGCTCGGCCGAGTTCGGCAGGCCGGTCAGGGAGTCGTGCGAGGCGCGGTGGGCGAGCTGCAGCTCGCGGCGCTTGCGCTCCTCGATGTCCTCGACGTGGGTGAGCAGGAAGCGGGGCCCGTCGGCGGCGTCGGCGACGACGGAGTTGCGCAGCGACACCCACACATAGGTGCCGTCGCGGCGGCCGAGGCGCAGTTCGGCGCGGCCGCCCTCGGCGGAGGTCCGCAGCAGGGTGCCTGTGTCGTCAGGGTGGACGAGGTCGGAGAAGGAGTAGCGGCGCATCGCGGAGGCGGGGCGGCCCAGCAGCCGGCACAGGGCGTCGTTGGTGCGCAGGATCCGGCCGTGCTGGTCGCCGCCCATCTCGGCGATGGCCATGCCGGAGGGGGCGTACTCGAAGGCCTGGCGGAAGGACTCCTCGCTGGCACGCAGGGCCTGCTGCTCGCGCTCCAGACGGACGAGGGCGCGCTGCATGTTGGCTCGCAGGCGCGCGTTGCTGATCGCGATGGCGGCCTGGAAGGCGTACATCTGCAGGGCCTTGCGACCCCAGGCACCGGGCCTGAGTCCGTTGCGCGGCCGGTCGACGGAGATGACCCCGATCAGCTCGCCGCCGGAGGCGCCGGTCGCGTACATCGGCGCGAAGAGCCGGTCGGAGGGGTGCCACTCGTCCTCGAGGCGGGGCGCGGGGCCGTCGGCGTGCCACTGCGGTACGTCGTCCTCGTCGAGGACCCAGCCCTCGGTGTGCGGGATGAACCGCAGGTCGCCCCAGGCCTCGCCCATGCTCAGCCGGCGGTCCCAGGAGGCGCGCGAGCCGACGCGGCCGGTGATGAGGGCCTCGGCGGCGGAGTTACCGGCGAGGGCGGCGACGACGAGGTCGCCGTCGGGGCGTACGAGGTTGACACACGCCAGCTCGTAGCCGAGGCCGTTGACCACTCCGTCGGCGACGGTCTGCAGTGTGTCGGCCAGGCCTCGGGTGGTGTTCATGTTCGTCATGACCTGCTGCAGTTGGTCCAAGGCGGTCAGGTCGACGTGGGGCTCCGGTGTCACCACCACGGTGGTCGGGCGCGGTGCGGTCTTCGGTGCGTCGGCGCCTTCCTGCTGCACGGGGGCCGCCGCCAGGGGAGCACCGAGCACCTGCTCCTGCGACTCCGGTGGTTGCTCCGGCTCCTCGTGCGTCTCATGCCCCGACAAAACGCTGCGCAGGACGCGTCCGGCCTCTGACACGCCCATCTCGTGCGCGTGCCGCAGCCACCGTACGGCCTCATCGAGATCGCCGTTGTCGTCCTGCAGGTGGTGCATGCCCTGTGCGTAGGCGGCGTGGCCGATCTCGGCCCGGTCCGACGCCAGGCGCAGCTCTGCCCGCTCCTGGTCGGTCGCCCCACGAAGACGGGCCATCACCGCGTCGAATCCGGCGTCGAGCTCGGTTTCGGTCGTCTCGAAGGAGGCGCTGCGATCGTCATTTGTCACGGGCGTGCCTCCCTCGGCCGAGCGGCAGTTGATAGGACTCCAGTTTCGGGGAGGCCCGCAGTTTGGTGAGAGCCACCCCGAGCGTCTTCTTCACGGTATTGGGACTGATGCCCATGAGCCGGGCCGTCTCATTCATGGTCAGCCGTGCCACGTGATGGAAGTGAAGCGCCTGGCGCTGGCGCTCGGTCAGGTCCGCCAGAGCTCGCTTCAAGTCCACGGACCGGCTGGTGCTGTCGTCGACCAGGATGCCGCACTGCGGTGCGACGCCGTGGGCGAGCGCCTCGAGGTCCTCGCTCGCGGCCGCGGCCTCCCGCGTTCTGCCGCGTTTGCGCCAGTGGTCCACGATGCGGCAGTGGGCGATCGGGAACAGGACCATCGCCAGGTCGTCGTACGTCGCGACATGTTCCTCGAACTTCGAGAAGAAGGTCGCCCAGGTGTCCTGGCACACGTCCTCCGCGTCCTGCTTGCGGGCCGCGCCGAGCTGCGAGACGACGAATCGCCAGATGCGCCACTTGTAGGCGTCGTAGCAGTCCCGCATGGCCAGTTCGGCAGGGCTGCGGTCCTCCGTGTCGCCGTCGCGGACGTGCTCGGTCACCTGTCGAGGTCACCACTTGCCGCATGGTCCGGCGGCCGCAACGCCTCCTCTTCGACAGGACTGCTGCCCACCTCCAGTGACCACTGGGCGCCGGCGCAACTGTGTCGGATGCGCGCCGTGCGTCCGGTGGCGGTGACCGCTTCGGCCACGGCGGTGATCGCCTGTCGCTGTTCCCGCGCGAGCCTCACCCGGCCGCCGACGCGGATCGCCAGCGCGCCCAGGGCCAGCACGCCGGCGAGTACCGACGCGATCTCCTGAGGACCTACCGAATCGAGCACGTTGCGCCTCGCTTTCATCTCCCGACAGCATCGACGCATACATCGCTCGCCATCGGTGAAACGGGTACCTCCCCTCGGAAAATTTCTGAAATGTCGCTCAGCATTCGTTCCGTCCGCGCGCGTGAGGGCCTGTCACGACTGTGATATCGAAATCCCATTCGGTCAAGCGGCATATTTTCGAACAGTAAATGCCCCTCGGAGCCCGCAGGGTGCCGGACGTGGTGGACGACCAGCTGATCAGCCGACCACCGGTAGTTCGTCAATTCCGGCGGTGGCGTGGGTTGACGGCAGGTCGGGTTGGTCGCAGGAAGTGAACTGCCTTATTGGGGGCTTGAGATGAACGCCCACAGTGGCTGCCTCTTCCTGTTTGCCGGCGGGCCCGCCGACGCCTGAGGCGGAGCGGGGCAGGCTGTCTCGACTGCCGTGTGGGACGAGGGCAGTCGGGACGGCCACGCCCCAGAGGGTCTGGAGAAAGGGGCTTCCGCTGATGAGGGCTCTGGTCCTATCGTCTGGGCTCGTGATCAATAATGGTGTTCCAGTGCCCCCGACGGTCTACCCGCTCGCCAAGGGGCGTGTGTGGGCCATGCTGGCCGGCTCTGTGGTCTTCGTCGCGGTGGGCATTGCCTTCCTGGTCGCTCACAGCACCGTGAAGATGACTGTGGCGGGGGCGCTGGCCGTGCCCTTCTTCGGGCTCTGCTCGGTGATCATCATCCAGCGCCTGCTCCGCGACCGGCCGGAGCTGGTGCTGGACGACGGGGGAGTGGACCACGTGAGGCTGGGCCGGTTCGGCTGGGACGAGATAGCCGCCGTACGGATACGTGAGCAGCGGGTGCGTAACACCTCGCAGAGGTTCATTGAGCTGGTGCTGCACAACCCGGACGCCTATCTGGCGCGAGCGCCCAAGCTCGTCCGCAGCACCGCGTCCATGAACGCGCGACTCGGCTTGGGTCCGGCCAACATGGCCACGAACACCTTGCCGGTGTCGCCTGAGGCGGTCCTGGACGCGATGCGGCGCCACTGCCCCGGACTCGCAGTACAGCACTGAGCGCGCACCTTGGCCGACCGGCTCTACTGCGAGGAAGGGTCATGCCCGAGTACGCGCCAGCGGTGTCGGTCTGTC
Organism: Streptomyces sp. SAS_270; assembly: GCF_052543295.1. NCBI lineage: Bacteria > Bacillati > Actinomycetota > Actinomycetes > Kitasatosporales > Streptomycetaceae > Streptomyces > Streptomyces sp. SAS_270. The sequence goes on along the minus strand of NZ_JBMNDS010000022.1, from coordinate 31,026 downwards.
GGTCAGAACGGATCGAGGCCGCCCGGCTCGGTGTCGTCGATGTCCGGGAGGTCGGTGTGCGAGATGTCGGGTGCGGGCCAAGGGCCGTGCGGATCCGACAGGGTGAAGCCACCAGACCCGACTCGCCACTCCTCACTACTTGGAGGAGGAACCTCGTCCCACGTCTGTAATGGCGCCAGTTGGCCCCATATGGAGGTGAAAATCGGTTCGTCGGCTTGCGGTTCTGTGAAGTCGGCCGTTGGCCCCCGCGGGGTGAAAATCGGCCCGTTGGTCTCGGGGCGGCGTGGTCGTGGGGCGCCCGGCGACCTCGGCTCGGAAGAGCCCGGATGACGCGGTGGCTCCGCAGATGCCGGCGTCGCGGCGTCAGGAGGAACAGGCTCTGACGCCATCCGCCGGTGGGACGACGGCCCGCGGGGCCGCCGGAAGCGGGGCTGCGAATCAGGTCCTTCCGAGGATTCCGGCCCCATCACGGACGGGCGGTCGGGCATGGGTGCCGGTATGTCGACGGCTGGGGCGGGTACCGGGTCCGCCGGGTGGGATGGTCCGGCCGCGCTCGCGTAGTGGCGCAGCGAGCGGGTCAGCCCCTGCAGGCGGTCCACGTTGAGGTTGTGCAGGGCTTCGCCGATGAGGCGGGTTACGTCGTCGGTGAGTGCCACGAAGGTGGGATGCAGGACGTACTTGCCCAGCTTGACCGCGGCCTCCAGCCTCTGGTTGCCGCGGGCCAGGTCGGTGACCAGAGTGGCGGACCAGCCCTCGGGGGAGGTGTGCGGGAGCATCAGCCTCCCGAGGACGTCGAAGGCGTCGGCCGCTCCCGCTTCCCCGGGATGGGGTACGGCGTCCTGGCCAGGCACGCTCGCCGCGCCGAGGTCGCGCTCCGACCAGCTGCGTGCCCGTATGTGCACGGCGAGAGCGAGGGCGGTGTGGACGAATCCCTCCTGCGCTGCGATCCCGACCGGCGGATGGTCGGGCAGGTCGGGCCCCAGCATCGCCTGTGTCTGCCCCGCCAGCATGCCCAGCGCCCACGCCCGCCGAGCCGCATCCGCAGGCTCCCGTCGCAGCTCCCGGGCCGCATCACGAGCGGCGCTCAGCACCCCACACGCCAGTCGATCAAGCTCCTCGGGTGACGTGGTGGACCACTGACGCGGCTCCGGAAGGTCCTCGGCGTCCATGCTGCTCCCCTCCCCGGCCGGCCCGACAGCACGAACAGGAAAGGCCGGAAAGCCCAGGATGCCCCGCCTATTGCCTTTGTTCCAGACCCGAACACGGCAACACTTGGACCACCGAAAACAGAACTGTCCGTGGTTCCAGCACCTGCCAATAGCCCCACCAGGAATGCCGGATCGGTGCCCCAGCACTCATTCCGGGTCACAGCCATGGGCGGGGTGGAGAGCTGAGCACGCCTGGAGGCGCACGGGGATCAGCAGGCGCCACGGGAACTGATGGCGAGGCGAATCAAAGGAAAAGCAGGTGCCGAGTCATGGGCCGTGCGGGCAGCATGCCCGCATGTCCACCGAAGTCAGCGGGATGATCGAGTGTCGACCAGGTGCCCGCCTCTGGGGCCCCGACGACGAGGACTCCGTGTGGCATGCCGCCATCGACCTCTTCCTGCTCAACAACGGCAACGCCTACGTTGCCCTCGCCTGCCTCTTCGGTATCCGGAACTACTTCGGCTTCCACCCTCTGGCCGAAGGCCGCGGTTTTCCTGGCGACGTATCCGAGGGCCTGCGGATCGAATACGCCGCGTACGGCGGCCCTCCTGACGTCCACGGCACAACATGGATCACCTGGGCCGAACTCGTCGCAGCCGACTGGCAGGAAATAGATGGTTCCGGCACGCGAAGCCCAGAATCAGTCGCCGGAGACAAAACCGCCTGGGGACCCGTATGGAGCGTTATGCGGACACTCGGTGAACTCCACGGAGCGGACCATGTGCGACTTGTTGCCTGGTTCCACTGACGTCGACTGCGCGCCGAAGCGCCGCTTGCACGGTGGGACGCGACCTTGATTGAACGCGACGTCATGCTCAACGAACTTGCCCAGGGGCTCCGCCCGATGTCACAAGGCATCGCATGGTTCGACGCACTCAGCCCGGAGGAGCAGTCCGAGACGCTCCTGTTCCTGCGCCACCACTGTGTACAGGCACGCGCTGTGACCGAGGACGGATCGGAGAGCATCCTCCGTGCCGGGCTGCGCCCGACGCACACGCCCGCGGTGCTGATCACACGCGGCCGGATCGACCGTCAACTGGGGAAGATCGCCTCTCTCACTCCCCGCGACGAACGCCGAAAAGCGTTCCGACTGTTGGTCGCGGTACTCGCGATCGCCGACGGACGACGTCGCGAGCGCTTCTGCTCCGACGGGTGCGGTCACTGGTGGCACAGGCTGTCCGCCGTTGAGTGATCCTTCTTGTCGGCATCTGTGCACCGATGCCGATGGCGTCCAGGGCAGATTCGGGAAGTACGGCGACATCCGCGCCTGATATAGGAGCTGAGCGCATCCCGGGGGCGGTGGAAGTGCGGCTGACCGGTGGGTTCATCGTCCCTGGCGTGGCACTTGGCGTGTTATGCAGCGAATGGGTACGGCATTGCGGGTGGCGTGGCGGCACAGTGGGGCGGCCGCGCTGGCGGTGCGGCGGGGGTGGGCGGGTCCGGGCCGTGCAACCCGAGCTCGTCGGCGAGTCCTTCCAGGTCGCCTGGATCGGGCTCGTCCAGCTGTATCCAGCAGAATTCCCGTTCTCCCAAACGCTTCAGACTCTCCAGAACCGCAGCGCAGCCACCGTCGGCCTGTCCGCAGTCCACCTGCTCCCGCACACCCAGCGGCTCACGGTAGATGACACTCCTCATGCTTCACGGCTGCGCCGCCGCGCCGATTGCATGCCTTGCACCAACGGACGACCGGCCAGTGGCACACCGTCCCCACGAGATGGTCACGCTCCCTCCACGGCTTGGGTCTCTGCGTCGCTCGGTGCGGGCTACCCGGCAGGAAAGAGAGCCCGTCTTCAAACTTCAAAAGGAGTTGTCGTGGTCTTCGTCGCCATTCTGCTGCCCCCGGGACTGATGTGCGTGATGCTGTCACTGGGACGCTACGAGGAGTGGCTGCTCAAGCAGCCTGCGCAACCTGCGCGTCACGCCCACCGAGGGCGCCATCTCTCCCTCGTTCCGCGCACCGGAGCCCATGCGGAGCAGAACGGCAGCGAGTCCAGGCAGCGAATCACCGACGCGGCATGACTGCGGGCACGGTCGAAGTGGCCGGCTTGCGGCCTGTCGAAACAGCGTGTGGTCCCAACTCGGTCGCGATTGTTGAGAATCGTGACGGTGTGGCCGGGTGGTGCGTCAGGTGACGCTGGGCAGGGGTGGGGTCCAGCGGTGGGCGCGGGGCGCTGTGCCGGTGACGCCGTAGTCCTTTTTCAGCTGTTCGGGGATGGCGTAGTGCATGACGCGTCCGCGGGTGAGCGAGGACAGTTCGAGGATGGTGGTGAGGTGGCCGAGCCGGTCCAGTGCCCAGGCGCCGAGAGGTGAGCGGTCCTCGATGCTTTCCAGGACGCCCAGCAGGTGGGGAACGGCCTTGACGACGGTGTCCCAGGGGGTGCGCGGGACTTGGAGCCAGTCGGCGCAGGTGTCGCCGATCAGGTGGCGGATCAGCGCGGAGACGATCGGGTCGAAGAAGGTGCCGGGGACGACTTCCTCGTACAGGTCGATCAGCTGCCGGGTGAGGTGCGCGCCTTCCTCGGACGGTGCCATGTGGCGGATCATGTACAGGTCGAGGAATTGACGGGCTTCCTCCAGCGTCTTGGGGACGGTGTCCTGGTCGACGCCGAGCATCGCTCCGACGACTCGCCAGGCGTAGAAGTACGCATCGGCGCCCTCGGGGGACATGTGGATGCCCAGGCGGTGCAGAGAGTCCAGTACGAGCAGGGAGAAGAACATCTGCCCGCCGATCATGTCCTCCTGACAGATCGGCACGCCCAGTGTTTCGCTCTCCCAGCGGTTCTCCCGCTTGAGGTGGTGGCGGATGGAGGCGTGCAGGAGGCGGACCTTCTGGGCGGCGGGGATGAAGCGGCTGCCGGCCTCGAACGCGTCGGGCTGCATGAGGTAGACGGTGAATTGCCCGGTCTCCGCCATCCGCTTGGAGGGGTACTTCAGACCGTGGGTGGCCGACAGCAGCCGGGCAACGTGCGGGACGACGTAGCAGGCGGGCATGGAGGCGAACGACAGCGCGGTGGAGATGTGCACGTTGTTGTCGATGAAGAACAGACGGGCCTTCTCCATCTCGGCCCAGTCCACCCAGTCCGGCGGTGCGCTCGTCACTTGGAGGTACTCCCGGGCCACATCGGGCAGCCCGTCGGGCAGGGGAGCACCTGCGGTGGACACGTACCGCATAAGGGTGTTGAACTTGCCGACCTCTCCGCGTTCGAACAGGGTGGCGACGGTGGCGTCGGCGAGTTCGTCACCGGCTTGGCGCAGGGCGTCCAACGACGCCTCGGTGTAAGTCATCACGGAACTCCTTGACCTTACGCAGCAACCCCCTGGGGAGCTTGCTGTCGCAGGATGGGGTGATGCGGTTGGGGCTGTGCGGTGGTGCGGCTGGGCGAGGGCGTCAGTGGTGGCGGATCGCTGCTGACTGGGCCAGCGTGGTCAGAGCCGCGGTGGCATGCGCGGGGACGGCCAGACCGTGCAGGCACTGTGTGGCCTCGTCGACCCGCGTAGTGATCATTGCTTCGATACGCTCCGGCGCATTCAGCCGCCGCATCAGCGCGCGCACGGCTTCCAGGCCGTTGCCGTCGAGGCGTCGCCCCAGCAGGGTGCGCAGCTGCTCACGATCCTTGTCGTCGGCGAGGCGCCATGTCTCCGCCAGCAGGGCAGTGGGCCGGTGGCCACGCAGATCGTCGAGGTTGGCTTTGCCGGTGTGTTCCGGGTCCCCGAACAGGCCCAGCAGGTCGTCCCTGAGCTGAAAGGCTTCGCCCAGCGGCAGCCCGTACGCGGAATACCCCTCGCGCAGCCGCCCGCCGGCGCCGGCCAACGCACCGCCGATCAACAGAGGCTGCTCGACGGTGTATTTGGCGGTCTTGTACCGGATCACCTTCAGTGACGCGGAGGTGTCCGGGGCGGCTCCGGTGTGCAGGATTTCCAGACACTCCCCGGCGATCAGCTCGCGGGCCAGCGCCGCCCACAGCGGGCGGGCCCGGCCGAGATAGGCGGCGGGCAGGCCACTGGTGGTGAACAGCTGACCGGCCAGCGACATCAACAGATCGCCCACCAGCATCGCCAGCGACCGGGCCGCGTTCGCCGCCCGCGGGCGGTGCCGCAGCGCACCGCGCAGGGCCACATGCGCCGTGGGGCGGCCGTGGCGCAGCGCACTGTCGTCGATGAGGTCGTCATGCACGATCGCGGCGGCGTGGACCAGTTCCATGGACGCCGCCGCCCGCACCAGCGCGTCACTGTCCGGCTGCCCGGCCGCACGCCAGCCCCAGTAACAGAAGGCCGCCCGCAGCCGTTTGCCGCCGGCGACCGCGTGCTCCACCTGCCGGGCAACAGGAACGAGCGCTGGATCGATATCCGCGAACTGGTCGGCCTCCGCGGCGACGAAGGAGCACAGCACCTCATCGACCCGGGCCTTGAACGGAGCCGCCTTCCAGTGTTCAGACACCGTCGCCGGCCTGCCGGGCCAGCGCGTGCCGGGCAAGCACCTCCAGATGGGCCGGTGATGCGGCCGCGTACCGGTCGAGAGCCAGGCGCCCGCGCGCGATCAGGTCCCGTTCGGCCTGCTCCGCCAGCTCTGCCGTGTCCGAGCGACGCAGGAACCCGCGCACCGTGCCAAGCGCCGAACCGAGCGTGCTCACCGCTAGATCGGCCACGCCCGCCACCAGCAGCACCGCTTGCTGTTCCAGGCTTCCAGGGCGTTCCGCTTCCCGTGCCATGCCTACCCCCACCTACAGAAGAACCTCAGGCACCGGTCCCGCGCCATGCCACTCAGCGTCGCGTCACGTCAGGCGCAGAGGAGGGAAGAACTCACCAACGAGTGATCACACCGTATGGATGTGCGGTCCCTGTACCTCTGTCTGCCGCTCTTGGCCAAAACTCAGGTACTTCGGTGAGGTCTTCGATCGACCGTTCCCCGGACCCGCAAAGCCCGCGCATCAGCCTGTGGACAAGGACAATCAGTTCCCCGGAGCGGAGAGCATGCCCGATCATGCAGCATGCGCTCGGATGCCTGGCACCTCACCGAAGACATCGACGACTTTCTCGGGCGGGCCGGAGACTTCCTGCGCTCACGCCCCGCCCTGCACAACACGCCGCTCACAGTGATCGAGAAGTGGCAGACCCGCCCGGGCGCGTTCACCCCCGGAACCGTCCTCTTCGGGCGGCTGGAGTCGGAGGGCGAGATTCAGGCGATCTTCTACCGCCCGCCGACCCGCCGCCTGACCCTCACTTCGCTCTCCCCTGAGCGGGCCGATGCCCTGGCCGCCAAATTGTCCTGCACCGGCCATACCTTCGCCGGCGTCACCGCGGACCACGACACCGCCACCGCATTCGCCGAAGCCTGGCAGAGGCATACCGGTGCGACGTCGACGCTTCGCGTCCGGATGAGCCTGTACCGCCTTGGCATGCTCATCCCGCCGGAGCCGTATCCGGAGGGCCGCGGCAGGGTCGTAGGCGAGCAGGACCACGAGCACCTCATGCGCTGGTGCCGTGAACTCGCCGCCGACCTCCGGGAGACCGTCACCGTCGACGCCGCCTCCTGGGAACGCACCCGCTTCGCCGAGAAGACCTACACCTTCTGGGAGACCTCAGAGGGCACCCCCGTCTCCATGGCCGGCGTGAACCCGATGGTCGCAGGCATGGTCCGGGTGGACCCCGTCTACACCCCGGCCCACCTCCGCGGCCGCGGCTACGCAGCCGCCGTAACCGCCGAGGTGAGCAGGGCCGCGCTCACCGCGGGTGCCAGGGAGGTCGTGCTGTTCACGGACGCGGGCAACAACACCAGCAATACCCTCTACCAGCGCCTCGGGTACCGCCGGGTCACCGACTGGGCTTCGTACGACTTCGCGTATGGCGCACCGGAAGCCAGTTGAATCAATAACCTCGCCTATTGCATTGGCCGGCTCAGTGGCGTAGGTGGGTCAGAAGCGTGTCGCCCGAGGGATAGAGGTGTTCCGCGGGAAGCAGTTGCTCGGCGGCTTCCAAAGCCCCGTCTCTTACGTGGGCATGGATCGCATGCGCGATTGCGGTGACGTCGTTGATCGAGACGATCCACTTCTCTGCGTAGCGCTCGGAGGCCTCGCCCGTGAGGCCGAGTTGTAGTGAGCGGTGAGGCAGCGGCTGTAGGTGCAGATCGCGTTCGGGATCCCACTGCACTCGTGCCGGGGCTCGCTTCAGCCGGCGCTTCCATGTGGCGCGGTTGGGATGCAACCCGTGTTCGTAGTGGGCCAGGCAGGCGTTCGACAGAGCCCACTCGAAGCCCTCGCGGGTGATTTCGATTGCGAGGACGGTCTCCTGACTTTCCTTGCTTGCCCATCCGCAGCGGTACATCATCCAGAGGAACGACGGTTTGATCCACGTCATTCGGTCCCTCTTCCAGGCGGCCGGAAAGCGACCGTCCTGCGCGGCGGGCAGGCCGATTTCCGGTGCGTATGCCTGATAGACGGTCACTGTGGCGGCCGTGTAGAGGGCGCGGATCTGATGCTTGGGTTCTGGCACGGTGACCAGGGTCGACGTTTGATGAGGGCTGCGCCATCGAATTACCAGGCCGGATGAGGCTGACTGGGCGCTGGATGGAGTAGGGCTCCGGCTTCGGGTTCAGGGCGTCCGGGACTGGCGCCGGTGGGGGGTGGGTGGCCCGGGGGGCACTGGCCTGGCTGGGGGGCCTCTGCGGACCTGGGGGTGCTGCCCGGTGCCTGGGTGCCGACGGCGGGTGGCATCTCCTGGGACCAGACGACGGTGACGTCGGCGGTCCTGATGTCTGTGGCCCTGCCGGATGGAGGTAAACAGGTCGGTCCCGGCTGGGGCTTGGCAATCGGCGAAGTCGAAGTCGGTGGTGACGGTGTGGCGTGCGGGGCCGGCCTGGTCGGCGCTGTCGGTGGACTACCAGCGAATCCGGAGGGCTGCTTCTGCATCCAGGGATGAAACAACTAGATGGAACGACGTCTCAGCCGAGGACGCTCAATACATCCGCTACGGACACTGTTGAAGAGTTCGCGGGCGGGCTGACTTTGACGGGCTTTCCGATTTCGCTGAACTGCGCCGAAACGGCCTGGCCGCCGTCGACAACGTACTCGGCGCGACGCAGTTCGGGTTCGCCTTCCATCAGCACGTACACCCGCACTGTGACGGGACCGGTGACGCGGGTCAGGACACGCAGTTGCTCATCGGTTCCCTCTTCTGCCGGCCCGGAGGTGACATCTCCGCTGGCGTATCCGGCGTTGGCCAGAAGTTCACCAGCCTGGCAGGCCGGGGCAATCCCCTCCGCAAAGATGTTGTTGTTGGGCAGGTCGGTGACCATGTAGCTTCCGCGCAGCAGCTTCGTGGCAGCAAATTCCGTGTCGTCGCTCTGTGAAGCAGCCGGGTCGGCGGGAGTGGCGGACCCACCGCTCAGCCCGCTGACAGCTTCGTCCAAGGCAGCGTCGTCCCAGCGAGTCCAGACACGCTTCCCGCGCAGGACACTCTCTGCTTTGCCCATCAGGCCGGTGCAGTCGCCCTGCCCGTTCAGCCGTGCGTCGAATCGGATCCTGGTCCCCTCAGGGGTGCGGAGTTCGCCGGCCATCCGGAAAGTCCCCGACGCATGCAGGGGTTGTAAGGCTTCCCGCATCGCCTTCGCATCGCCGTCCGCTGCCCCGCCCCGGGCACAGGACAACAGCATCGTCAGCGCCAGAGCCGTTGCCGTGCTGACCAAGAAACCCCGTGTCCGACTCACGCCCATAGCAGCCCCCGTCGATCAGTCGAGAGCAATACTCGCCCACGTCTGGGGCATTGCACGAGCAGATCGACGCGATCCAGACATACGCCGAGCCGTGACGACCTGCGCGGGACCTCGCCAGACAACGGGCCAACCCGATCCTCCAGGCCTGCGCGGCGACTTGGCTCTCGGTGACGCCAGGAGTCGGCAGGAGGTCAGCACGCCAGGCTGACCTGATGGCCGGTCACCCGCCCTCGGAGACTTGATCGACCGCTTCGAGCAGCACGTTCCACCAGCTCCGGTCGGCCACTCGGCCACTCGGCGGCGCTCGTGGCTGTGGCCTCTGACCGTCTTGCGGGCGTGTTCCGTCGTGTGAGCGCGAGGAGGGGAGAACGATCGGCTGAGGGGCAAGACGCTCGGATCCACGGCTGGTGCGCCGGTGCTGGAGCTGTCGGATGTCGAGTTGGTGCGCGCCTGTTCGTCCAGGGCCTTTGGCGGCTGGGTCCACTCCAGCTCAGGTGACTCCGGTGGGCCCCTGGACGTGGCGCACACGGAGGCGTTTGAGACCCAGGGTGCCGACGCAACCAGAACGCTCAGCCCTCCCTTGGAGGAACCGAGGGGACTCTCCGAGCGCCTGGCCGCTGCCTCTTTCGACGAGGTCTGCACGGACGGGACCGCAGCTCCTGCTTGCCGCTTCCGCCGTATGGTAACGGCTGTTACCATACGAGTATGGCGAAGACACAGCTGGGCGCGCGCGTGGATGAGGACGTGGCGGAACTCGCGAGGAAACGCGCCGCCGACCTGGGGCTGAGCATCGGCGACTACCTCGCCAGGCTGGTGCAGGACGACACCAGCGGCCTGCGCGCCCGTGCGGTGGACGCGGCTGCCCGCTTCCTGGCCGAACACCAGAGCGTCTTCGACGAGGCCGAACAAGCCCAGCAGACGCCCGGGGGAGCGTGCGCGGCCTGATGGACCTGCACATCGACGTTCCCTGGATCCTGCAGGTCGCCGAGGCGGCCGGAGCTGACGATCCGGCCCCTGACGACTACGGCGTTCCCGTCTCGGCGGTCGCCCGCCACAGGGCCGAGCTGTTCGAGCAGCCCGTCTACGACGGCCTCTACGCCAAAGCCGCCGCTCTGGTGCACACCCTGGGCCGGTGCCGCTGGCTGGAGCGTTCCAACATGGCCGTCGCCGCCGCGTCCGGCGTCATGTACTTGGAAGCCGCCGGGATTCCCGTCAAGCCCGCCCGCGAGGATGCCGTCGCTCTCAAGGACCTGCTCCTCGACCCCGCCTGCACCGCCGGGAAGATCGCCGCCTTGCTGCGGACCTGGCCCGCCGCCAGTTGACACGCGCGGGCCCGCCACCGCCTCCCGGGCGCCGGGCGCAGTACGGGCTCACCGCGCCTTCATCGCCAGTCGTTCTTCCCTCCGCCCCGCTGAGGAGTACCGCGCCCCCACTGACGCGGAATGGGAGGATTTCCTGGGCCACTTCGAACGCTGGCGGCTCACGCTCGGCACGTGTTCGCTCGGCTCTACGGCACCGCCTGCGTTCTCGAGTACGTCTGCTTATCCGGACTTCCCGGCACGCCCCGTGAGGCCGCGATTTCCAACTTCCGCACTATGGGTAGTGGTTGCACGGTCACGGGTCGAGGGCTCGCTCTCCGTGATATGCGTCCTGGCGGGGATCTCGATCGGGGCAGTTGGCTTGACCACGACAATCTGCAACTTGCGCCCCGATACGCTGTCGGTTCGGTTTAGGGGGCCTGGGGGGGCAGCGGTGATAGGTGGCTATGACGCCGTCCGTGAGTTGGCGGTGCCGTCGCGTCTGGGGGCAGTGGCCGATCTGGCGCCGGTGCGGCATTGCGAGCGGTCGGCGTGGCTGGTGCTGGGCGAGGACGGAACGATCAGCCGGTGGGACGTAGCAACTGGTGATCACGAGGCTGTCGGGACCACGACCGTTTCGGCAGAACCCGACCACGAACCATGGAACGATCGCCGGCTTCGCAGGCGCCTGCATGCCTCCTACGACGGCATGTTCGCCGCTGTGGTCAACGATTACGGTCGGTTTGGTGAGGTGATCTATCTGCGGACCGGCGAGGTTACGCTGGCGTTGGACAACCAGGGCTACAACGCGGACACCGTCCCGTTCTCGCTGGCGTTCGGGCAGAGCCGCGGGGTTTGCGTCGTGATCCACCGCACGGACTGGCACCGGCTGGACGTGTCCGACGCGCAAACGGGGTTGCTGCTGACTGACCGGTCGCTACCTGTGGCTGCAGCCGGAGAGGCCTTGCCGGAGCATTTCCTCGATTACTTCCACGGCGCACTGTATGTGAGCCCTGATGGCAAACGGATCCTGGACGACGGCTGGAAATGGCATCCATTCGGCATCCCCTCAGTGTGGGATCTTGATCCATGGATCGAGGGCAACGTGTGGGAGTCCGAGGACGGTCCGAGCCGGGTGGAAGTGTGCGACCGGACGTACTACTGGAATTACGCCGTGACCTGGATCGACTCTGTCCGGGTCGCCGTAGAGGGACTCGGCGACGACGGTAACGCCATGCGGCCCGGGGCACGGATCTTCGACACGAGTCGAACCGGGCAGGACGGAATGGCTGTTGAACTCCTCGCGTTCGAGGGCCCGGCCGGGCCCTTCTTCAGCGATGGCACCCGCCTCTTCAGTAGCGGCGACGCCGGTCTGTCGATATGGGATCCGGTCGAGGGGAAGCTACTGGGCATCGTTCCCGGAATATCCCCCACACATCACCACCCAGGCGCCCGGCAGTTCTTGCAACTCGCTGACGGCATGGTCCGTCTATGGACTGCATGACCGGTTGCGCGCTCCGCTCGACCGGATGCCGCTCTGATCGCTGCGTTTGCCCTGCACGCATGGCCGGCTGGAGACCTCGCCCGTTACTGGGAATTGGGGGCGCGATCGGCAGGCCGAACGAGATGATGCGACTCGGGAGTTCGACGACCTCGAGCCGTTCTGGGGCGCCGTAGGGCTCTCGGGTGGAGTACGCGGTTAACGGCAGGGAAAGTCGCGGCGTACGCCGGCACAACCAACCGCCTCTCTGGTGAGTCGTACTGGGCGGCGTGAGGACGCGTACGCCGGTGCCGTATGGGTGTTGCGCTCCGGGTCCGCCGGTGCCACGGTCCAAGGGCTCCTTCTCCTTCGGCGCCGGCACTCTCGGCACGGTCGGGAGTGGCGCCTGGCTCGGCGACGCGTTCCCGCGCTGACCCCCGCCCCCCACGCGCCTTCTTCTCCGCCTACGTCAGGACAATCATGGCTTCCCGTTCCCTCCCCCGGCGCCGCAGACGGCTCGTCCTCGCCACCGGTATCGCCCTGGTCAGCGGTGCCGTGCTGGTTCCCGTCGTCGACGCCGCCACCCCGGCCGCTACGACCACCGCCACGCCCAGCACCAAGCGCCTGCACGACGACTTCAACGGCGACGGCTATCGCGACCTGGCGATCGGCGCGCCCGGCACCACATTGAACGGGCAGGCGAAGGCGGGGGCGGTCAGCGTGCTGTACGGCTCGTCCAGCGGGCTGTCGACCTCGCGCAAGCAAGTGCTGACGTGGTCGAGCCGGTCGACGGCGCAGCCACAGACGCGCTACGGCAGCGACCTGCAAAGCGGCGACCTTGACCGGGACGGCTACGCCGATCTGCTGTCGCTCGTGGACATGTCGCCGATCAGCGGCTACGCCGGACGCTTCCTGGCCGTCAACTGGGGCGGCCCCAAGGGTCTCTCCGCCACGCCGACTCTGCTGAGGAACGTTCCGGCGAACTCCCGCGGCGCCTACGTGGTCGCTGACGTCGACGGGGACAAGTACCCGGATGTGGTGGCGTCGGGCGACGACTACGGCGACGAGAACACGCCCGGCGAGGGCTCGGTGCTGCACGGCCCGTTCCGGCGGAACGGCGCCGACGCGAGGACGACCCGGTTCACCCTCGTCGCCTCCGGCGAGGAGTGGTATGCCCTCGCGATGGCCGCCGGTGACGTGAACGGCGACGGCATCGCCGATCTGGCCGTCAGTGCCAGACAGCTGGACGGTGAGGTCGGTACCGGTGGGGTCGCCCTCATGGTGGGCGGTCCTTCCGGGTTCACGTACAAGGGCCTCCTCAAGGATGCGCAGGGCCGGCTCATCCGCGGCGACGACGTCGAGATCGGCGACCTCGACAAGGACAAGCACGCCGAGATCGTCGTCGGCCACTCCGTCGACGGCACCGACTACGACGTCGGCCTCCCGATCAAGGGCGGTGCGGTCGCCGTCGTCCACGGCGGTCCGAACGGCGTGTCCACCACCCGTAAGCCGGTGTGGATCAACCAGGACACCGCGGGTGTCCCGGGCGTGGGGGAGTGGCATGACGGCATGGGGTCGGGCCTGTCGATCGGCGACACCAACGGCGACGGTTATCCCGACGTGGCAACCGGACTGCCTGGTGAGGACTTCGACGGCATCACCGACGCGGGCAGCGTGCTCGTGCTGCGCGGCACCGCGAACGGCCTGACCGGCACCGGTGCCAAGGTGTTCAGCCAGAACACGAGCGGCGTGCCCGGCACCGCCGAGAAGCTGGACCGCTTCGGCAGCGAGACCGCCCTCGTCGACGCAGACGGCGACAAGAAGGACGGCCTGGTCGTCGGCGACTCGGCGGAGAACGCGAACAACGGCGCCGCGTGGGTCTTCCCGGCCACCTCCAGTGGCATCACCGCGAGCGGTTCCTTCTCGTTCGGCCCGCCCACCATGGGCCTGCCTGCGAGCGGGGCCATGTTCGGAGCCTCGGTGGGCGACTGACCGCGAGGTCGCGGCGTGCACGGTGCAGCAGGCGTGCACGCTGTCGGCGTGCGGGGTGGTGCCACCGGTTGGCGGCGTCACGGGCGCTTTCGACGCCGACTTCGACCACCAGCCTCGGTGGCACCAGGGTGACGTCCAGAGTCTCCCGGCTGTCCGGCCCGGCGGAGAACGACCAGCCTGTCCACGAATGACCGCGCCGGGCCGGAGCGAGGAGCGGGCGCCCGTGCGTGTTACTGGCAGGAGCGGGTTGTTTCCGACCGTGCATCATTCCCTCAACTGCCCTCAGGTCGAGTGGGGTCGCGGCTCAGCGCATGGCGGGCCGTTCCCTCAGGCGTGAAGGTGAAGCCGTCCATGAACAGGGTGCCCCCGGCGCGGAACGCCCAGAGGATCGGCTCGGCGTGGACGCACGACGACGAAGGGCTTGGGCTCGGCAGGAAACCGTTCCAGAGGTGAAAACAGAGAAGGGCGTCGTCTCGCCGCCCGGTCGTATAGGCAAGTGTCTTGGGGTAGTTGGGGTTGGTCCCCCCGAAGAGTACCGAGGGGGGACCGAACGCCGTGACGACATCGCTGAGGAACCGATCCTCTCGGCACCAGGTCTCGCCGGCGTGACGGATCTCGTCGTATTCGCTTGAGGTGAGGGTCCGGTCGAGTCTCAGCCATCCCTGGCGGTGTGCAATCTCGGCATACACCGACGCCACAGAGCCCTCGTGCGTATCGCCCCAGAGTTCTTGGAAGGCTCCGCGCACTCCAGTGGAGAAGACCACTCTCGTTTGGAGGTCCTTCAGCTCCTCCTGCCACACCTGCTCAGCGGCGTCGGCGAACGCCACGGCGTCGAGGTAGAGCCTGAGCGCCGTCTCGCCGCCGTACATTCCGGGGCGGCGCATCGCAGCATTCAACTGCGCGAGTAGGTACTCGCGCACTTCCTGCGCCGTGCGCCCGTCGCTGTCGCTGGTCATGAAGGTCATTGGTTGTCCCCTTGTTGGTCCTCGGCTCGGGCGGCGAGGTACTCGGCCCAGTCGCGTCGCGCGTAGGTGATCCAGCGGAGGGCGGTGTGGCGGTGCATCCACGACGGCTGCACGGCAAGCGCAGCGCTGACCCTCGGCGATCACCGTCGTCCTGAGCAGCCGAAGTCAGTAACCACCAAGTTCAGCCCTGGCGAGTGTGCCCGCGATGAGGGTTGTCAGCATCTCCTCCAGGGTGGTGGTGAAGTCCATGCGCAGGGCAGCGAGTGAGGGATCGGCTTCGTATGCGGTGAGCATGGCGGGGGACGGTCGGGCATGGGTCCATACCGCGCCGCTCACCATGACGGCCTGGGCACAGAGTTGGTCGGCGTGAGCGCCGAGTTCGGGCAGGTGCCGGCGGGCAAGCGCGGCCAGAGCGGCGACGTTGTCGAGGGCTGCTCGTTTGTAGCGGGCGGCCACGTCCGCGGAGACGTTGTGTTCCAGGACGCCCGCTTGGGCGCTGAGCAGGTCGCACAGTACCCGGTGCTGTTCGAGGGAGTGTGTCAGGACGGCGGCGAACTCCTGACCGCGCTGGATCGGCGGGGCGCCGGAGGTGACCGAGGTGGCGAGCTGTTCGGGAAGGTCGGCGGTCCACTGCCGCCAGTCGCGGTCCAGCAGTTCCAGCAGGACTGCTTCGCGTGACTCGAAGTAGCGCAGCACGTTGGACTTCGCCAGGCCCACGCGCCGACTCAGTTCGTTCAGGCTGAGTGCGCTCACGGACATCTCGTCGAGCATCGCCGCCGCGGTGTCGAGGATCGCCCGCCGCCGGATCTCGCGCTGTTCCTCGCTGCGTGCTCGCTGGAAGGTCGTCATGCCCTCATGTTACAGACTGCCGGTCTTTTGACATCAGACCGACAGTCTCTTAAGTTGGAGCACAAGAGACCGCCGGTCTTCTAAAGCGGGGCCATCGGCCGTGCTCACCCGTACATGAAAGAGGTTCGCCACCATGAGCGTTTCCAGCGTCGCCCTGGTCACCGGAGCCACCACCGGCATCGGCAAGGAGACCAGCCTTGCTCTGGCCCGCGCGGGCCACGCCGTCGTCGTCTCCGGCCGTCGCAAGGAAGCGGGCGAAGCCGTCGCCCGCGAGATCCGCGACAACGGCGGGCAAGCCGCCTTCGTCGCCGTGGACGTCAACTCCGAAGAGTCCGTCGCCGCCCTGGTCGCGGCCACCGTCGAGCGCTTCGGCCGACTCGATGTCGCGGTCAACAACGCCGGGATCTCCCTTGATGCCGGCCGCATGGCCGACGAGCCCACCAGCCGCTTCCAGCAGATGCTCACCACGAACGTGCTCGGCGTCTTCTGGGGCATGAAGTACCAGATCCAGCAGATGCTGGCCCAGGACACCCCTGGCGGCTCCATCGTCAACCTGGCCTCGATCGCGGGCCTGGGCGGCATACGCTACGCGGCCAACTACTCCGCCACGAAGCACGCCGTGGTCGGCCTGACCAAGTCCGCCGCACTGGAGTACGCCACCGACGGCATTCGCATCAACGGGGTCGCCCCCGCCGCGATCAGGACCGACATCCTCAGCACCGCCATCGAGGCCGGCACGTGGGACGAGGCCGCCATCGCCGCCCTCCAGCCGGTCAACCGGATGGGCCGCCCCACCGAAGTCGCCGAAGCCATCACCTGGCTTGCCTCTCCGGCCGCGTCCTTCGTCACCGGAACCATCCTCAACGTCGACGGCGGCTACAAGGCCCAGTAAGGGTCCTGCGGTGATGGTCCGAAAGCCGTCCCCGGTGATCCAGTCAGTGCAGCCGCTCAGTGCAGCCGGTCGGTGGGCTCCGTCGTCCGGACGGGAGTGGCTGCCAGGCTGGCGAGGAGCTTGAGGCGCTCTTCGGAGGTGCTGCCCGGTTCGGCGGTGTAGAGGCTCAGGTCGTGCACGGTCCGGTGAGACACGGGCAGGTCCACAGACTGGTAGGTCAGCTCCAGGAGGCCGACCTCGGGATGGTACAGCCGCTTGACTCCGTCGTGGCGGATACGTACGTCGTGTGCAGCCCACATGGTGCGGAAGTCGGCGCTGAGCGTGGACAGCTCACCGATCAGCTCGCGAAGGGCCCGATCATGCGGCTCACGCCCGGCCTCGGCACGCAGCAACGCGACGGTGGCGGCGGCGCCGGCGTCCCAGTCGACGAAGAAGTCCTGTGAGCCAGGGTCGAGGAAGTGGTAGCGGGCGAAGTTCGGACGGCCGAGTTTGTCGGTCGTGCGGCTGTCGAACATCGGCGCGTGCAGGGCCCGGCCGAGAGCGTTGTGGGCGGTGACGTCCAGGCGGCCGTTGCGTACGAAGGCGGCGGACATCGTGATGGAGCCGAGCAGCCACTGGATGCGTGGCGGGACTTCGACATCCCTGCGGCGGGACGGCGTGCGGCGTGCGGGCCGGGCGGCGCGGGCCAGGTCGAACAGGTAGGTGCGCTCGTCCTCGTCCAGCTGCAAGGTATCGGCGACCGCGGCCAGCACGTCTTCGGACACCCCGCTGATATGGCCCTTCTCCAGCCGGGTGTACCACTCGGTGCTCACCCCGGCGAGCACGGCGACCTCCTCACGCCGCAGTCCCGGGACCCGGCGGCGGCCGCTGGTGGGCAGCCCGGCCTGCTCCGGGGTGATCTTCGCCCGGCGGCTGGCAAGAAAGTCCCGGATCTCCGCACGGTGATTGGTTCGGTCGTCCATGCGATCCACGGTAGCCAGCAAGGGGCGCCAAGGGAGGTTGAGCTTGTACCCCCTATAAACACGACCTTCTCCACCTGTGCCGAAGCCGGTCTCCTGGGACACCTACCCCGATCACGACCCCACGGAGATGAACCTTGAGTACGCGAGGAGGAACCCTCCACGCCCCGGCTGAAGCGCGGGCCGAGCAGCCTCAGCAGGCAGCGCCCGCCCGACTTCCGCTCGTCGTGTACGTGCTCGCGCTGGGCACGTTCCTGATGGGCACCACCGAGTTCGTCGTGGCCGGCCTGCTGCCCGAGATCGCGGGAGACCTGCAGGTCAGCGTTGCCCAGAGCGGGCTTCTGATCACAGTCTTCGCCATGGGGATGATCGTCGGCGCGCCGTTGATGGCGATGCTCACGCTGCGGCTGCCCACGCGGCTGACCCTGATGCTCGCCCTGGGCGTCTTCGCCGCAGGTCACGTCGCCGTCGCCGTCGGCTCCAGCTTCACCCTCGTGCTCGCGGCCCGCTTCCTGACCGCGATCGCCACCGGCGCCTTCTGGGCCGTGGCCAACGTGACGGCCACCCGCGCCGCGGGCCCGACGGCCCGCGCCCGTGCCCTCGGTCTCGTCGGGGCCGGCGCGATGCTCGCGAACGTCGTGGGCGTGCCGCTGGGCGCCTTCGCCGGCCGGCTCATGGGCTGGCGCGGCCCGTTCTGGGCCCTGGCAGCTCTCTCCGCCGCGGCCGTCCCGCTGATCGCCCGCACCGTCCCGCACGACCGTCCGGCCCAGCACACGGGATCCGTCCACTCCGAGCTGACCGCGCTGCGCTCCGGCCGCCTGTGGCTGGTCCTGGCCGCCTGCGCCACCACCACCGGAGGCGTCCTCGCCGCGTACTCCTACGTCGCGCCGCTGTTGACCGACCGCACCGGTCTGGCCGCCGGTCTGGTGCCGCTGGTCCTCATAGGCTTCGGCCTCGGAGCCCTCGTCGGCTCGATCGTCGGCGGCCGTCTGGGTGACCGGTGCCCTCACACGGTGACCATCGCCGCCGCCGCAGGCGCCACCCTCCTGCTGCTCGCGATCGTCCCGCTGGCCGGCTCCGCCCCCGTCACGGTCGTCCTGGTTGCCCTGCTCGGCTTCTTCGGCCTCGGCGCCAACCCGGTCCTGATGGCCTTGGCCGTCCGCTACGCCGGTACGGCGGCCACGCTGGCCTCCGCCCTGACGGTCTCGGCGTTCAACCTCGGCACCGCCATCGGCTCCGGGATCGCCGGCCAAGCGCTCGACTCCGGCATGGGCTCCACCGGCCCCGCCGCGGTCGGCACCGCCATCGCCGCACTGACTCTGATCCCCACCACCGTCCTCGCACTGAACCGCCACCGCCGAGCCGCGGTGTCCGGTTCGGCCGGCCTTCCGAGTGCGCCCGCCGGCCGTGCCGATCACGCTTGAGACCGGCCAGGGCGCGCACTCGCCCATGAACCACTGACCAGCACCATGCGAAACACACCATCACCGCACTGGAGAGCACCTCATGCGCGCAACCCTCATGTACGGCGCCGGCGACATCCGTATCGAGAACGTTCCGGACTCGGTCATCAAGCACCCGACCGACGCCCTGGTCCGGATCACGGCGTCCTGCGTCTGCGGCAGCGACCTGCACCCCTACGGCTCGATGAAGCCCGAGGACGGCCCCGCCCGGATGGGGCACGAGTTCATCGGCATCGTCGAGGACACCGGCTCGGAGGTGACCACCGTCAAGCGCGGTGACCTGGTCGTCGCCCCGTTCGCGATCTCCGACAACACCTGCGCGTTCTGCCGCGAGGGCCTGCACACCTCCTGCGCCCACTCGCAGGCCAACTTTTGGGACGGCGAGGCGGAAGAGGGCGGCCAGGCCGAAGCGGTCCGCGTCCCGCTCGCCGACGGAACCCTGGTCAAGCTGCCCGTCGCGGCGGACTCCGCCCTCATCCCGTCCCTGCTGACCCTCTCTGACGTCTTCGGCACCGGCTACCACGCCGCCGTCGCGGGCGGTGTCAACGAACGCACCCGCGTCACCGTGATCGGCGACGGTGCCGTCGGCCTGCTGGCGGTCCTCTCGGCCAAGCGGCTCGGCGCGGAGCAGATCATCCTCATGGGCCGGCACCAGGAGCGCACCGACCTGGGCCGGAAGTTCGGCGCCACCGACGTCGTCTCCGCCCGCGGCGAGGAAGGCATCGAGGCGGTCCGTGAGCTGACCGGCGGGCACGGCACGCACGTGGTCCTGGAAGCGGTCGGCCACATGCCCGCCTACGAGCAGGCCCTCGGCGTCGTCCGCCCCGGCGGCGTGATCAGCCGCGTCGGCGTGCCCCAGTACGAGGAGGCACCCATCGGCTTCGGCAGCCTGTTCCGCCACAACATCCGCCTGGCCGGCGGCCCCGCACCGGTCCGCGCCTACATCGAGGAACTGATGCCCGACATCCTCAACGGCACCATCGAGCCGGGGAAGGTCTTCGACGCCGCCACCGACCTCGAAGGCGTCCCGGCCGGCTACCAGGCCATGGCCGACCGCAAGAGCCTGAAGGTCCTCATCAACCCCTGACCCAAGAACGCCAGGAGTGGGGTGCGGCCAGTCCGCACCCCATGGCCGTACTGGCCGGCTACTCCACTTCAACACCTTGGACTTGACACAGAAGACGAAGCGGGCCGGTCACGCCTTCCAGATTCTTCTGAGTCCGTCGGTTGGAGGATGTCGAGAACGTGCCGCCGGCTCCGTCCCTGGGGCATCAGCGGCCACCACCGGCCGCGCCAGGAAGAAGGAGAAAGCAGCATGGCGATTCAGCGGATGGACAACGTCGGCATCGTCGTCGAGGACATGGATGCCGCCATCGCGTTCTTCGTGGAACTCGGTATGGAGCTGGAGGGCAGGGCGCAGGTCGAGGGCCCCGTCGCCGACCAGTGCACCGGACTCGACGGCGTCCGCTGTGACATCGCGATGGTCCGGACCCCGGACGGTCACAGCCGGCTCGAGCTGGCGAAGTACCGCAGCCCCGCGGTGATCAGCGCCGGGCCGCGCAACCGGCCGCACAACGTTCTGGGCACGCACCGCGTCATGTTCGCCGTCGATGACCTCGAGGACACCGTTGCCCGCCTGCGGCCTCACGGCGCCGAACTCGTCGGCGAGATCGCCCGGTTCGAGGACAGTTATCTGCTCTGCTATCTCCGCGGCCCGGAGGGCATCATCGTCGGACTGGCCGAGCAACTGGGCTGAGAGGGAGGAACCGCGGCGCAGAGCCGGCTCAGCGCGGTGATCCCGGCGCTGATCTCCGCTGAGGAACTGTCCAACTTGGAGAGGGAGTTGACGCGGTGTCGGTGCTCGACTTACGGTCGTTGTGTGTAGCCGCTTGGCTGCATGTTCTTGGGGGGCGGGCTTCATCGCGCAAGCGATAGGAAGCCGGGGAATTAACCCCAGGAGACATGCGGCTGAAAGCGGCTTGTTGCTTGTCCGGGGGCTGAGTTCCTCGCCTGCCCGCCCTTCCCGACTGGGAAGGACCGGCGTGTCGTCGCAGGTTGAGCCATCAGAAGAGGACTCTGCTGTTTCGGGTGCCGACCCCGAATCCGGGGCAGAGTCGGATCACCGCAAAGTCGACTTGATCGCGCTCGTGTGCATCCTGGCCGCCTGCACCGCGATCTGCCTTTCAGCTGGTGTGGCGGCGCTTCAGGCGGTGATCGGCGCTGCCGGGATCTTGTTCGCCGCATGGCGGACACCACCGCGGGCCAGGCGGGAGCCGAGATCGGGCTCGGCCCAGCGCCAGCCGTCCCGCCGCCCTGACAGGCGCCGTTGATGGGTTCTCGTTGTGCCCTGGTGCGCCTTGCGGAACGACGAACCGCCATCCGAACCAGGCCGGCGCGCTCACCCTGGTCCGCTCCTAGCAGCCGCACGGTGCCGTCCATTCACCTGGTCAGCCCAGTGTGCTGCCGCCATGGCGCGCGTAGTGTTCGATCAAGGCCGTGCGGGTCGTCTCCAGTCGGTTGGCGAGAATGGCCCCGATCGTGCGCGTCAAGGACAGCTCCAGCGTCGGATCCTCCTCGCAGAGGCCGCGCACCTCCCCGGCGTCGAACTCGTAGGCCCGCACGGGACTGAACGCCTCGGCGCCGAAATCCCATGTGTGCGGCGGGAACAGCCAGGACCAGCCGAGCAGGTCCCCGGGGCCCAGCTGCGCGACCGAGATACGTCTCTCTCCGATGACCCGCTGGTAAAGGGAGACCGTCCCGGAGCGCACCACCCAGAAGCGGTCGGCCGTGCCCCCCTCCTCGAAGATCCTTCCGTCCGCCGGGAAGGAGACCTCGCGAGCCACGCCCATCAGACGCTCACGATGCACGGGCGAGAGTGCGGGCAGGAGCCGGAGAGCAGTGGCCATCGCGTACCTCCGTCGCGCCGCCGCGAGAACCCCACCGGATCCCGCGGCGCCTGTCGTACCGGTTGTACCCCGTCACCCTCCATTGGAGCCGGATCCGCGGGATTCGTCGCGTCGGGAACCGAATCCCTTGCTGGATCCTTTGCCCGATGCCCTGGTGCGACGTCGTGGTGCGGCGCGGCATCGGTGTGCGGATGCGGTGTGCGGGTATCTGTGCTAGCCGCACGGGTACAGGAGTCACGTGGAGTGACAGGGGTGACGGAGTCGGTCGGGCGGGGGCCACTGTCGTGGGCGGCCCCCGTCCGACGTCGCTAGCGCCGCGGGCGCTCGAAGGTCAGGAGCAGCCCCTCGACCGAGCCGGGACCTATGCGGCCCTTGACGTCGGCGGACGTGATCGCCTTCAGCGCCCACCCGTCCTCGGCATGCTTGTTGAGGACCTTCTCCAGCTTGTCGCTGTCCAGCGCGTCGCCGATCAGCGACTCCCGGAAGGTGACGACCTTGTACTCGTACGTGTAGGGGCTGCTCATGGCTGTGTGGCTCTCCTGCGGATGGATGGTGGGCGTGGCCAGGGCCCACCCAACCATCGATGGCCGCGTTCGAACAGGGGCGATGGGGGGACCACACCTCCTGTTCACGAAAGGCGGGTGCGAAGCGTGGCCAGGAGGACGAGCGCGGCGATCTGGATCGCGACAACGACCGCGATCAGCAACGGAATCGACGAGCCGTACAACGCACCGGTCAGCGTGCCGCCCACGACGCTCGCCGCGCCGACGACCCCGGCGAAGACGCCGTAAGCGGTCGCGCGCCGACCCGACGGGACGAGGTCGGCGACCGTGGCCCGCAGCGTGGACTCCTGGACGCCCATAGCGGCGCCCCACACGAGCGACCCCGCCACCACGAGCGCCACCGTGTCGGTGAACGCCAGTGCCGGGACCACCGCGGCGAGCAGCGGCAGCACCACCAGGACACGCGCCCCGATCCGGTCGTAGAGCCAGCCGGTCGCCAGCGCGGCGATCGCGTCGACGACCATGGCGGCGGCGTACAGCACCGGCACCCATGCCGTCGCCACCAGATGCCGTACGACGAGGTGATACGAGAGCACGCCGAAGGTGGCGAACCCGGCCGTGGTGGCCGCGGTGAACGCCGCGTACGTCCAGAACGCGCTCGGCAACCGGACCTCGTCCGCCGCCGCGGGGGCGGACGGTGTCAGCGCCCGTTCGTACGCCTCCGGGTCCGGCACCCGCGCCCGCAGCCACAGCAGCAGGCCCAGCACCGCGACGCCGGGCACGGCGAGTACACCCAGGGCAGGGCCGTAGTCGCCGCCCGTGATCGCGAGGACACCGGCCACCACCAACGGGCCGATCAGCGCCCCGACCTGGTCCATCGCCTCATGGACCGCGAAGCCTCGCCCGCGTCCGGTCGCGGCGGTGGCGTGAGACAACAGCGTGTCCTTCGCCGGAGAACGCACCGCCTTGCCCACGCGTTCGGCGATCACCAGGGCGCAGGCAGCCCAGAGCACCCCGACCACACCCAGCAGCGGCACGGAGAGCACCGTCAGGGCGTACCCGGCGATCGCCAGTCCCCAAAAGCGCCGGGTACGGTCGGCGAGCGGCCCGGACACCAGCCGCAGTCCCAGCGCGGCGGCCTCGCCCGCGCCCGTGACCAGGCCGACGACCAGCGCGGACGCGCCGAGCGAGGCCAGCAGCGGACCCGTGACCGAGCGCGCCCCCTCGTACACGAAGTCGGCGAGCAGGCTGACCGTGCCGAACCACACCACGAAGCGCCAGGGCCCCATTCCGGTCACCTCCTTCGACGGTCCGCTGCCTCTCACGCTGACCTGCCCGTCCGGCCGGGCGGAGTCGCAACGCGTCGTCCGTGAGGGACACATCGTGTCACCGAGAGGGATGAGGCGGGGGAGTCGTAGCGTTGTTGATCGAGAGGACCGCGAAGGCGGTCCCACCTGACGGCCGACCCCCTGGTGACGGTATGTGTTGGAGTGCGACAGCCGATCTCGTGGCCGGTGTCGGTATCGGCGCCGTGGGAGTGGCCTGCGTGGCGCGGGTGCGCCGGCGCGGCGATCTGCCACTGGCGGCGCTGCCGCTGCTTCTGGGGGCTCACCAGATCGTGGAGTCGGTGGTGTGGGACTCCGGAGGTGGCAGGGGACCTGCCGCCGTTGCCTGGGCCGTGATCGCCCTGCCGCTGCTGGCTGTGTGGGTGCCCCTCGGCGTGGCTTGCGCGGCCCCACGGCGCGCCCTACGCAGGCTGATGATCCCGCTTGCCATCGGCCTCGCCACCGCCGTGCCGCTCACATACGCTCTCGCGACGCGCCCGGTGACCGCGCAGGTCCGCGGCCACACCGTCGGCTACGCCGTCGGTCTGCCCCACGCCGCTCTGCTCGTCGCCGGATACCTTCTGGCCACCATCGGTTCGCTGCTGCTGTCCGGGGAACGGGGACTGCTGCTGCTCGGTGTGCTGGTCGCCGTGGGCGCACTGATCTGCTGGACGGTGTGGCAACGGGAGTTCGTCTCCACCTGGTGCGCGCTCGCGGCCGTCTGCTCGGTGGTGCTGTTCGGCTGGGTGCAGGGCCGCTCGGGGGCTCCGCCGGGCGCGCGGCAGGCAGAGCGCGCGAGGGTGACGTAGCGAACGGCACGGCTGTTCTCGGGAACGGCGCTGTGCCGCTCACCGGAACACGTTGTCCGACTCCTCCCAGATCGACGGATCGCCCGACACGTACTCGCGTGGGGCCCGGGAGGACCGCTGGTACATCGCCTCGATCTCGGGGGCGTAGCGCCGCACGATCGCGTCGCGTCGCAGCTTCATCGAAGGCGTGAGCAGCCCGTTGGAGGGGGCGAAGGGTTCCGGAAGGACGCGGAAGACCCGGATGGATTCCGAGCGGGACACGGTGCTGTTGGCCGCGGCGACGGCGCGCCGGACCTCCTCCCGCAGTTCGTTCTCCTCCCGCGCCTCACGGGCAGGTCCCGCCCCGCCCTTGGACCAGGCCGCCCGCCAGTGCGCGAGGAAATCCGGATCCAGCGTGATCAGGGCACCCACACAGGGCCGGTTGTCGCCCACTATCACCGCTTGGTGAATCAACGGGTGCATACGCAGCCGCTGTTCGAGGGCCGACGGCGCCACGCTCTTGCCGCCGCTCGTGATGATGACGTCCTTCTTGCGGCCGGTGATGGCCAGATATCCCTCGGAGTCCAGGTGGCCGATGTCCCCTGTGGCGAGCCAGCCGTCCCGCAAGGCCGCCTGAGTGGCCCGGGTGTCGTTGATGTATCCCTGGAACACGGAGGGCCCGCGCACCAGAACCTCCCCGTCGTCGGCCACACGGATGTCCGTGCCCGGCAGGGCGCGGCCGACGGTGCCGAACTTCTCACGTCCCACGGGCTGCGCCGTCACGCCGCCGCTCGTCTCGGTGAGCCCGTATCCGTCGTGGACGAGGATCCCGATTCCCGAGTAGAACAGGGCGAGTTCACGGTTCAGGGGTGAGCCGCCCGACACCGCACCGCAGACGCGGCCGCCCAGCGCGGCACGCAGTCTTCTGTACACCGTCTTTTCGTAGAGGGCGTGTTGCAGGCGCAGGTCGAACCCGGGGGCCGGGCCTGCGCCCAGCCGGTGGCGCTCGGTGGCAATGGCGAAGTCCGTCGCCGTACGGGCCGCACGCTCGAACAGCACGCCGTGGCCGGCCCGTTGGGCGCTCTGCAGGAAGTTCTTGTAGATCTTCTCGAAGAGGGACGGAACGGCGTAGAGATAGGTGGGGCGGAAGGACCGGAAGGCCTCGGAAAGAGACACATCACTCAGATCGGGCTGGTGGCCCATCAACAGGCCGCCCCGCATGCAGAGGCCTTGGATCATGAGGCCGTACACGTGCGAGAAGGGCAGGAAGGCGAGGATGGCCGGCTGTTGGCCCGGTGGAGCCGCCGTGTGCCCCCATCCTTCCAGCAGGGTGTCGCAGGTGCTCGCCAGGTTGCGGTGGGTGAGGGCGCAGCCCCTGGGCTGGCCGGTCGCGCCGGAGGTGTAGGCGATGATCGCGGTCGAGTCGGGCAGCACGATCCGCCGCAGGGAGTCGACGGTCATCGGTGGGATCGCACGGCCCCGCTCGACCAGCTGCGACAGCGCCCCGTTGTCCAACTGCCAGACGTGGCGCAGCGCGGGGAGCGCGGCACAGGCCGAGGCGACCGTCATGATGCCCTCTTCGTCCTCCACGACCACGGCGACACAGCGGGAGTCCTTGAGGATCCACGCGACCTGCTCGTGCGACGACGTCGGGTAGACCGGCACGAGTTCGGCCCCGACCGCCCACAGCGCGCAGCTGAGTGCGGTCCACTCGTACCGTGTGCGCGCCATGATGGCGACCCGGTCGCCCGGGCGCAGTCCGGACGCGACGAGTCCCCGGGCCAGGTCGACCACTTCGTCCCGCAGCTCGGCGGCCGTCATCGGAGTCCAAGGGCTCGGGGCGACGTCTAGGCGGCGGGCGATCTGCGGAAGGTCGGGGCTGCGGCGTGCCGTGTCGAAGAGGCTGTCGGCGAGTCCCCCGTGCATCGAAGCCGCGGCCGGCGGGAGGTGTTCGAACTGGTGCATTCACCGCTCCGGAAGTCTTCTCGACACGCCGTCACCCAGAGGCACTGGAGCCGAGGGTTCTCGAATGTAGCCGACACGGGCACGGAACGTGGCGGGAATGCCGGAGCGGATTGTCTCGATTGATGCCGCCGCACCGGCGCCGGTCGTCCTCCTGCGTCAACGGTCCTCCACCGCACTGCCGTAGCGGGGTCGGTGAGCGCCGCGCGGGCTCTGTCGCGGTCTGCGTCAGGACAGGGTGGAGGGTCTGCGCGGCGGCGGCAGCGCCCCCAACAGATCCCATAACGGTTGCGAGCCGGCCGCCCACATCGCCAGCAGACGGCGATCGACGAGGTGCAGCCGCTGCTGGCGCGCGAAGTCCTGGGCCGGGCTGGTGACGCGGCCGTTCGTCACGATGACGGCTATGTCGGCCTGGTGGACGGGACGGGCGGTGCCATTGAGGACCTGCAGGTCCGGCGACCCCACCGCCGACCCGCGCTCCCCGTCGCGGCGGTGCTTGCACTGGATCACCCACCGCCGGCCGAACGGATCCGTCGCCTTCACATCGGCGCCGAGATCGCCCCGGCCTCCGACCCGGGCGGCGTCCGAGCAGCCGTCGCGACGCATCAACTCCCGTATCGCCTGCTCGAACTCCTGGTGGTGCAGCGCGTCCAGTTGCGTCAGCGCATACCGCAGCCCGCGCAACTCGGCCTCCTCCCGGCGCGCACGCTCCTGTCGCCGCCTCAGCAGGGCGGCGCCCGCGGGCACCGCGAGCACCACGGCGACGACGGCCACCCAGCGATGCGCCGCGAGCCACGCGACCGCCATCACCACGAGCCCGACCACGACCGCCGCGACCGTCAACCACACCAGCAGCCTGGCCTCCGCCTCCTGCTGACGCTTGCTCGACCGCCGCCCACGCCGCCTCGCGGGCGGCCGTCGCCGCGTCATCGCTCACCCGTCGGACATTGATCGATCCCGGACACGCTGTCCCCCCGTCCCGCGCTTTTCACGACATCGCCCATCATGGCAAAGCCCACTGACATTGGGTCACGAATTGAGCGCATGAAGTGATCAGGGCAGGTAGCGCCGCGCGCTTCCGGAAGCGGCGCGGAAGGCGGAGGCGAGGGCGGAGGCGGGCGGGAGCAGGTGCAGGTGCAGGAGCGATGGTGTTCTAGTCGCCCCACGTCAGGACACCGTCGACGGCCAAAGGGATCCGGTTGTCGAACCGTCGGCCCTGCTCCAGGGCTTCCGCGTAGTCGGCCAACGCGTGCCGCAGCGAGGGCCATTCGGTGAAGGAGGGGGAATCCTCGTCGAAGTAGCGGCCGACGCGGCCGAAGTTGTGGCCGGGCCGGCAGGAGAGGAAGAGCCCGTCGGAGGACTGCCAGCCGATGCCGAGTGTGATCAGTAGCCATTCATCACGCCAGTAGGCATTCAGCTCCTCATACTCCCTTTCCTCGTCGCCCTCACCTGGGGCGTCGTCGTCCAGGGCGAGGTCGGCACCGACTTCGCGCAGAAACCGTGTGCTCTCGATGATCTGCTTGAGGCTCGACGGTGGCCCGTAGTACGCCAACTCGGGGGCTCCGTCCTCGAGTTCCACACCGTCGTGGCACCGCAAAGACGCTGTCAGGTCGGGGTGGAAGGTCACGCCGAGGGCCTGCTCGGCGGCCTCGATGTCGCTCGGTGACGCGGGTGAACGCAGCTGCGCATGGCTGAGCGGGGCGTGCTGGGCCAGCCAGGCATCGATGCGGGCCCAGGAGTCTGCGATGGCGGGACTGTTCATGTGCGGACGATAAGGCCCGGCACTGACAACGTACTTGGAGGGCTCGGGGGCTTGGGCGGTCCGCACGCCGCGTTGCGGGGCGTCGGCGCCAAGGCGGGTGAGTGATCTTTTCCATTCCCGTCCACGAAGCCCGGCGAGAGCGAGTTGACCCTCCCCTTGCGTCAGGCTTGAGGCTGTATGCCAACGAAAGGGCAGGTGGGTGAGCTACTCCGTGGGGCAGGTCTCGGCTTTCGCCGGGGTGACGGTGCGTACGTTGCATCACTACGACAAGGCGGGTCTGCTCTCGCCCAGCGGCCGCAGCCACGCCGGATACCGGCTCTACAGCGACACGGACCTGGCCCGTCTCCAACAGATTCTCTTCTACCGCGAACTCGGCTTCTCCCTCGACGAGATCGCAGGAATCCTCAGGGATCCACAGGCGAACGCCCTGGAGTATCTGCAGTCCCGGCAGCGGCAGTTGAGCGAAGAGATCGCCAGGCTCCAGCAGTTGGCGGAGGTGGCGCAGCGGGCGATCGAGGTCCAGCAGACCGGGGTGTCCCTGAGTCCTCAGGAACGCTTCGAGGTCTTCGGTGAGATCACCTTCGACCTGAGCTACGCCACCCAGGCAGAGCTGAAGTGGGCCCACTCGGAGGGGCAGCGCGAGGCGATGGCGCGCGCGGCCGCCCACACCAAGGAGGACTGGCGGCAGCTCATGGGCGAGGCCACCGCCTGGCGCGCAGAGCTGCTCGCGGCCTTCGGCGAGGGGGAGCCGAGCGACGG
Source organism: Streptomyces sp. SAS_270 (assembly GCF_052543295.1). Lineage (NCBI taxonomy): Bacteria > Bacillati > Actinomycetota > Actinomycetes > Kitasatosporales > Streptomycetaceae > Streptomyces > Streptomyces sp. SAS_270. The sequence goes on along the minus strand of NZ_JBMNDS010000022.1, from coordinate 2,207 downwards.
CGAGCGGGCCATGGACCTCGCCGAGGAGCACCGCCTGCACATCTCACGCTGGTTCACCTCCTGCCCACCGGACATGCACCGGCGCATCGCGGACGACTTCATCGCCGACCCGCGCGCATTCGCCCTGGTCGTACCGCCGTCGCAACAATGCCCGGGTCTGGCCGCCTATACGTGCAAGGCGGTCCACGCCAACGCGGCCCGCCACGCAGGCGGCCGTACCGAATCCCAGGAGGACCGATGAAGATCCTGATCGCCGCGGCCGGATCGCGCGGTGACGTCGCGCCCTACACGGGGCTGGGCGCCGAACTGCGGCGGGCCGGATACGACGTAGCCCTCGCCACCACGGACACCTTCGCACCCCTCGTACGCGACGCAGGACTGGAATTCCGTAGTCTGCCCGCCGACACGCGGGTTCGCGGCGGTGGCCCGGGCAGACGTGAACTGATGCGCACCGCGGCTGCGTTCACTGCCGAACTGGGCCAGGGGTTCGCCGACGCGATGACCGAGGGCGCGGATCTGCTTCTGCTGTCGACCACCACGGCCCCGCTCGGCTGGCACCTCGCCGAGGCCATGGGCATACCGAGCCTCGGCGTGTACCTCCAGCCCACCGCACCGACCGGCGACTTCCCTCCGGTCGTCACGGGCTCCCGCTCACTGGGGCGCCTCGCCAACCGCACAACCGGACGCTTCGCGCTGCGCATGACCGACCGCGTCTACGAGCAGGCGGTCGCAAAACTGCGCCACCACCTCCAGTTGCCCCCGGCCGCCGCCTCCGCGACGCGCCGGCGGCAGGAACAGGCGAACTGGCCCATCTTGTACGGCTTCAGCACGGCGCTGGTGCCGCGTCCCTCCGACTGGCGTTCCGGCCTGAAGGTCGTGGGCAACTGGTGGCCTCATCACGACGCGGCCGAACAGCTGCCCGCAGACGTGGAGGACTTCCTTCATGCCGGACCTCGGCCTGTCCTCATCGGCTTCGGAAGCATGGCGGCGGGCTACGGGGAACGGCTGAGCGAGATCGCCGTGCGAGCCCTGCGTCGCGCCGGGCTGCGCGGCATTCTTCAGGCCGGCAGCGCGGGGCTCGCGGCCGACGACGATGACGTGCTCACCATCGGTGACGTACCGCACGCCCTGCTGTTCCCGCGGCTGGCCGCGGTGGTCCATCATGCCGGGGCCGGAACCTCGGCCGCCGCGTTGCGCGCCGCAGTGCCCGCGGTCACCGTGCCGGTGACCGCGGACCAGCCGTTCTGGGCGGGACGACTTGCCGCCCTCGGCGCCGCCACCGACCCGATCCCCTTCCGGGCCCTCACTGCCGAACGGCTCGCCGACTCACTCGACCGAGCAGTGAAGCAGCAGGCATTCACACAAGCCGCCGCGAGAGCGGCGCAACACCTGATGACCGAGGACGGAGCGGGCCAGGCGCTCAAGGCCGTGCGGCAGCTGACCGCTGGATGACGCCGATGCAGCCCGGGGCGCCCGCATGGTGTCCATCTGCACCGGCGCGTTCGTCCTGGCCGCCGCGGGCCTGCTCGACGGACGACGTGCCACCACGCACTGGCAGCACGCGGCAGCCCTCGCAGACCGGTACCCCCGGGTCACGGTGGAGCCGAAGGTGCTGTACATCAGGTGCTGTACATCGATGAGGGCGAGGTTCTGACCTCCGCCGCAGTCGCCGCAGGACTCGATCTGTGCCTGCATCTCATCCGCCGTGACTTCGGGGCCCCGCGTGGCGAACCAGCGGGCACGCATGCTCGTCACCGCCCCTCACCGCACCGGCGGCCAGGCGCAGTACATCGATCTGCCGGTGCGGCCCGAGCGTTCCGCGGGGCTGACGCAGCTGTACGAGTGGGCACTGCTGAACCTCCATCAGCCACTCACCGTGGACCAGTTGGCGCAGCAGGCCGGCATGTCCCGGCGGACTCTGATCCGTCGCTTCAACTCCGAGACCGGCCGGCCGCCCATGCGGTGGCTCCTTGACACCAGGCTCAGCCACGCGCGGGAACTCCTGGAGTCGACCGACCTCACGGTGGAAAGCGTGGCGCGGCGTTGCGGCTTCGGGACATCGGCCAACTTCCGCACGCTGTTCAAAACGCACGTCGGTGTCCCGCCCAGCGTCTACCGCGACACCTTCGACCGCAAGGACCGTGACTGACAAGGGAGTTGGAGGGCTGGGGCGGGGGGGACGCCCCGGCGCGCGGCGTCCGGCCCAG